>DASUTR010000066.1:0-3701 GCA_036374535.1 Polyangiaceae bacterium | reverse complement strand
ACCGTCAACCGCTTGCTGAACTTGCTGATTTCGGCGCTCGACGCTCCCGAGGGCTCCGTCGTGCGTCCGGTGTCGGCGCGGGCTCCGGGACGAAAGCGAGCACCGGCGTCTGGCTGACGTCGAGCGGACCACTCGTGAATGCGCCGCGAGCGGTTCGTTCGTGACCTTGTCGGCCGACCGTTTCAACGACGAAAAGCGTGTTTGCGCCGTCCGTTCCGACGGGACTCTGACCTGCTGGGGCAGTGGTTGAGGCGCTCGACAGAGCTCGCGATTCTCGCGCTCGAGCGCCTTCGCCGCCCCGCTTTGACGGTGCGGAGGCGCCGTGACACCGTACGTGTACGGAGGTCAGGGTGAAAAAGCTGGTACATCTCGTGGTGGTGGCGTTCGGGGCCGCTCTCGTCACGTTCGCTTGTGGCGATGACGACAGTGCGAGCGACGACGGGGGGGGCGAGTCAGGAAACGGTGGCTCGAGCGCGGGCACGCCGGCCGCAGGCGGACAGAACACCGGCGGAACCGCGGGCGGCGGGCGGGGTGGAACCGCGGGCCGCGCCGGAGCGGGAAGCGGCGGCGGTCGCGGCGGAACGGGCGGCGCCGGAGGCGGCCCCGTCGAGTGTTCGAGCACCGACCGCGGGGACATCCGAGGCCTGGCCTGCGACGACGAAAATGCTCGCTGCAGTCTCGGCAAAGAGTGTTGCTGCGGCGAGTGCGCGCCGTCGCTCGAATGCTACTGCCACGAGGGTCGCTGGTCCTGCTACTACACCGACTTCTGCGCCTTCACGGAGAGTTGCGGCGGCGCGGGCGGCGCGAGCGGCCAAGCAGGGCAAGCAGGTCGGGGAAGCTGAGGCAGCCATTTCCGTAGCGCGCTCGACACCTTACCGTCGCAGGCGACGCGCCGCTCGCGTTCTTGACGTCGCAGGCGGGGCACGATAACCCCGCTGTCGTATCGGCATCTTTCGAACTTGGAGGGTGAAAAGATGAAATGCAACGTCGGGTCGAGGTCGTGGATTGTTTGCGCGGTGGCGGGGAATCTCTTTGCGTGCTCGGGGGGCGAAGCGAATGGCTTCGCTGCCGACAAGCCGCGCGCCGATGAAACGGTGGCGAACCGCGCGAGCGTCGTCGAGATAGCCGAAGGCGCGCGCGACGCGATTGCGCTCGGGGCTGCCGCGAAGCTGCGGCTTCGCCTCCGTGAAGCGCCGCCTGCGGTCGCGGAATTCACGGGCGGAGAGGTCGGACACGCGACCCTCGAGAACGGCGTGTTGGTGGACGGAGCCATCGATGGTGTCCCGATGGACCGGGAGGGCTTCGTGCAGGCGGCGCTGAGCTTCGGCGCGAAGCTCGATGCCTACGGTCAGCAGGCGCGCCTCGCTCGCACCAAGCTCTGGGAGGACCTGGGGCGGCGCCTCGGCCTCGAGTCGCGGCTCGCTTCAGCCGCGCGCGGTGGCCTCACGTCGGCAAACCTCGAGCTCACGCACGGCGAGCTTCTTTCGCTCGCAAAGAATGCAAGCGATCTCGTCTCCGAAGTCGACGTGGGGGACGGCGACGGTGAAACGGGCGGGATCTCGATGACCGACGTGCTCAACGAGCTCCGCGTGAACGATGTCGCATTTCCCGGCGGGTGGAAGGGCAGCGGCGTCGGCGTGTTCGTCACCGACGTGGGCGCGGTGAAGACGGATGCGGACTGCATCAACAATTCGTCGAGCCGGCTGCGCATCTATCCCGGGGGCTCCCCGGCTGATCATCCGACGCAGGTCGTGTGCCTGGTCCAGAAGACGGCCCCCGAGGCGAAGGTGATGTACCAGCACGCGACCGCCAACGCGGGTTCCGCCCTGCCGTCCCCGGCGGACAGCGTGCCGATCTACGTCTCGTCGCAGTCGGTGTCGTACGATCTCGGCGAGCTGACGCGGCACTACCGGAGCGCCGATCGCGATTTCGACAATCGCACGCTGACGACGCGCATCGCGCACTTTCAGCTCTCGAACAACCAGCACGGAAATGTGAGAACGCCGGGCATCGCGTACAACGTCCTCACGGTCGGCGCGTACAATACGGCGACCGACACCGTGCCCGATTTCTCGAATTGGAGCGATCCCGAAACCGGCGCCTACAAACCGGAGCTCGTCGCCCCCGGCGATAACCTCGATATCTCGCCGACATACCTCGGCAAGAACGGAACGAGCTATGCGACCCCGATCGCGGCGGGCTTCGCGGCGGACCTCATGGAGCAGTTCACCTGGCTCCGCCTTCGCCCGCAGCTTCTCGCATCCTACCTGATCGTCAACGGCATTCGCATCAACTCCGACGGGGGCATGGCAGGTGCCCGCGACGGCTACGGCCGCCCGGACTACAGCGTCGCGCAATCGGGGAGAGCGTTCTGGTGGGACGGCACGAACAGCCAATTTTTCGACGCGTCGGGCAACATCGACGTGACGTACAACCTCGGCGTCACCGGCAACTACCGCGTCGCCCTCTCTTGGCTCGTCGGCGGTGACTTCGTGCTCGCGAACAACCGCCCGAACCAGAACCTCGATCTCTACGTATTCAACCCGTCGGGCGTCCAGGTCGCCGCGAGCACCAGCGTCACGCAAACGCACGAGGTGCTGAACGTCGTTGCAACGCAGACCGGGAACTACAAATTCCGGATTAAGCGTTCGAGTAACGAGGGCGGAAACAACGTGATCGCCCTCGTCATTCGCAGAAGGTGACCGCCCGCCGCCCCGAGCTTCGCGCGGCGGCTCGAACGCCGCCGCCGAAGTCGGAGCCCGACCCGCTCAGAAGGCTTCGTATCCGAGGTTGAAGGTGGGCATGACGATGGTCTTCAAGCCGTCGAGGCTCGTGAAGCGAAGATCCATGCCCAGCATGAGCCCCTTCCGGCGTGCCTTCTGGTCGCTGCGACTCATCAAGGGATACCCGCCGACTCGCAGCATCGGAGTGACACCCGCCGGGCTGTTGTACACGGTGTAGCCAAGGCCCGCTCCGACGAAGAACCGGTCGATGAGCGTGGCGTCCGCGACGACCGCCAGTCCGACGAGCCCGCCCGCCGCGAGACCACCCTCGACGTCGGCGGAGTAGTAACCGAGAGTCGGCTGGGCGTAGACAGCGAGGAGGTCGTTGATCTGAGCTCCGAGGCGCAGGTCGCCGCCGTAGTAGGTGCACGACACCTCGGCGTCACCGACTTCGCTTTCCGCCGTGAAGAATCCCAATCCGGCCGCGACACCGAAGCGGAATCGAACGCCGTCCACTACGGCGCTGCTCGTGTCGCTTCCGGCCGCCGGGGTCGCTGCGGGTGCGCTGGTCGCCGGTGTGCCCGCCTCCGGCGGCGCCGCCTCTTCCGCCGCCGGTGGCGTGCCCGTCGCCTCCGGCTCCGCTTCCTGCGCCTGCGCCCGCGTAGATGCCGTAAGCAGCACGGCGATCGCCAAACCCTCGACAACGATATTCCTCATGCGTCTCCTCGCTTCCCTCTGACGTACGGATCGATCACGAAGAACCTCCCACACCTGCGACGCGAACACGACTTTTCGTGAGCTCGAAGTGGCACCGACATGTAGCCGGTCGCCTTACAGCGGCTCCGATTCGAACGTGTGGGGTCGCAGGCGTAACGTGTCGATGCGGCGCTCGAGGCCGGGGCAGAACGCGAAATCCGCTACTAGGTCATGGGCTCACTGCGAGCGGGCGTGCTTTCGTCGAAACGCGAAAGACACCAC
>DASUTR010000065.1:0-10564 GCA_036374535.1 Polyangiaceae bacterium | reverse complement strand
CAGCCGCTCGGGGCCGCCGTCGAACGCCAGGCGCAGGAGCACGGCGTCCGAGACGGCGAAGCGCGCGCCGAGCTCCTGCGTGACGCGTTCGCCGGCGAGCCGAAGGCGCGTCGTTCCGAGCGAGAGCTCTGCCCGGGGATCGTCGAGCGTCGCGGACGTGACGAGCAGCGACGTGCGCGCGTCGAACGCACCGCTCTCGCCGAACGGAGCCTTGCCGCCGATCGACGCGAGCGTGCGTTCGGTCCTCTGGCGCGAAGACTGCGTCGGGACGAGCGCGAGCCTCGGGACACCCTGCTCGCGTTCGAAGCGATTGAGCACGAGGTCGGTGCTGCCGGCGCCGACCCTCGCCGAGCCGAGCGCCCAGAGATCGAGGCCCGTCGCGTCGGCGTTTTGCAGGCGTTCGGTGCGGTCGTCGCCCGGTTCGAACAGCGTGCCCTGGTCGTTCACGAACGTGTAGTCGTTGTCGGCCCCCTCGAGACGAGCCCCGACGAGCAGCGAGTGCTCTTCGCCGCCGGTCGCCGCGAAGGCGTGCGCGGCGCGACTGCCGTAGCTGCCGACGAGCGCTCCTACTCCCGAGATCGGCTCGCGCGGCCGGATTGGCTCGAAGAAAATCGCTCCGCCGATGCCGAAGCGATCGGCCTCGAGCGGCGCATTGCCGCGGTAGATTTCGACGCGGTCGATGAGCCAGAGCGGCAGCGTCGAGAGATCGGCGGCGCCTGCGACGTCGTCATTGATGCGCACGCCCGCGAGGTACACCGGGGTTTCGGCCGCCGTCGCGCCGCGCACGGACGCCGTCGCCGCGGCGCCGAGGCCCCCCGTCTCGGCGAGCGATAGCCCTACTTCGCCGCGCAACGCGTCGGCGGCGCTCCGGCCCGGACCAGCGAGCTCGTCACGGCGCACGGTGCTCGCCGCGACGCCCGAATCCTTGGGCGCGGAGGCCGGGGAGACCGGGGCACCGCGCACCTCGACCTCCGCGGGCGCGTCGGCCCGCGCCGGGGCGAGCGCCATCACGACGGCGAGCGCCGTAGCGGACGCGACGAGGCGCGCGGCGGCCCGCGCGCTCACTCGACGTGGACGACCCCGACCGCGTCGAGATCGAAGCCGGCGGACGGCGCCGAGCCGGAGAGCGACACGTCCGTGATCCGCACGAAGCGAGCCCGGGCGAGCCCGAGGTCGGCGAGGTCGAACGCGTCGCCGCCGGTGACGGCCGGCTCGAGCGGAACGGCGGCGCTCGGATCGAACTCGAGCGCGGGGGACCAGCCGGCGCAGCCAGCGAACCGGCCCGCGCCGTCGCCGTCCGCGTCGCACGGAAACGTGTGCCACTCGGAGCCGTCTTCGCTCACGCTCACCTCGCCCGGTTCTGCGAAGACGAGCGTCGGATCGCCTCCGGGCCAAAACGCGTTCTCGAACACGACGAAATCGGCGCCCTCACCGTCGGCGATGCCGAGCTCGCCGAAAGCGACCACGATGTTGCCCGCCTTGCCGAGCGAGAGCACGTCGAGCGAACCCGAGAGCACGCCGCGCCCGTCGGGCGGACCGAGCACGACATCGGGCAGCTCGTCTTCACCGAAGCCCGCGCCCTCACCGAGCTCGAACGAGACGACTTCGCGCGCGTAGGGCAAAAAATCGGGCGAGGTGCCGGCACTGCCGCTGGCACCCTCGCCCGCCTCGCCCCCCGCGTCCGAGCCACCCGTGCCCGCACCGCCGGTTCCGCCTCGCTCCGATTGCCCACCGGCGGGCTCCGCTCCGCATCCGACGCCCGCGACGAGCGCGAGCATCGAGACGAAGAGCCGGCTCGGAAAGTGCCCTGCGCTCATTTTCGCGTGAGCATCGTCCAGCCGAAGTCACCCATTCCGCAGCCGCCGTTCGCCGGATCGGTGGCGTCGGCGGGCTCGCTCTGCGTCACGGCTTCGTCGGCCGTCGTCTTACCGAACGCGACCGTACAGTAATAAAAGCTGTCGTCCTCGACTTCGGTCCAGACCTTGCGTTCGTACGTGCCGTCCTCGGCGAGCAGCACGGCCGCGTTCTCGTCGTTCGAAAACTCGAGGATCTCGGAGGAGCTCGGGAACGAGGAGTCGATGCGCCACGATTCCGCGGAGATCACCTCCGTGCTCATGAAGTTGCTCTCCCACTCGCCCTCGATCTCGAGCGCCGCCGTCGCGTCCGCCGGCTCCTCGTCGCCGGCACAAGCCGGCATGCAAACGCACGCGGCCACGATCCATCCCAATGCTCGCTTCACCATCGTCTCGGTCCTCGGATGCCGGTCGTCCGCCGGCTCAGGGAACCCGGGTGACGAGAACGCGAGGAGCACGATTTCGTGCTTCCCACGCCCCATTCACCGTGGGGTTCGTGTGGGCTCGGACCGTGGCGGTATCCTGGCTCTCGGATTCAGCGACTCGGCTCGGCCTTCCCCGGTTTTCCCGAGTGACCCAGGCGACGCTTTCGCTCGCCCGTCGGCTTCGTCTTTCCGATGACAGTGGCGGGACCGCGCCGGATTCTCACCGGCTTCCCGTCCAAGGTCCGAATTCTGATTGTCAGCCGCCCCAATACCGCCGGGCGCGACGGGGTGTCAAGGCGCGACGGGGGTTCGCGGGCGCGACTAACCCAAGCCCATGCGCTCGAGCTCGTCTTCGTCCAGACCGAAATAGTGACCAATCTCGTGCAGTAGCGTGATCTCGATTTCGGCGGCGAGCTCTTCGTCGTCGTTCGGATCGACGAACGCGGCGAGGTTCGCGGCGTAAAGGACGATTCGTGTCGGGGTCACGTAGGTTCCGACACCGTTTCGCTCCGCATGATCGGGTCCCTCGAAGAGCCCGAGCGCGCGCGGGTCGAAACCGTCCTGCACGAGCTCGGTCGCCGGCCGCTCTTCCACCAAGATGGGAACGTCGGCGAGACGCGAACGCCATTTCACGGGAAGCTCGCTCATGACCCGGCGCGCGATAGCGACGATGCGCCCCGCCGAGCTCTCGAAGTCGAAGCCGCTCTCGTGATCGGCTCGCTGGTCGAGCTCTCGCACCTTTTGCATCTGCGTCGATTGCGCCGCTTCCTCACCGAGCTCTTCGTAGACGAGCCCGAGCTCGTGGCGTGCTTCCGCGAAATCGGGCTCGTCTTGCACGAGGCTTTCGAGCTCCGCGCGGGCCGCGTCGGCGCCGCGTGCAGCGGCGAGGGCTCGCGCTTTCGCCAGGCGAACCTCGGGATGACGGGCCGTTTCGGGCGGCGCCGTCTCGGCGATGAGAAGGGCGGAGTACGGACTCGATTCGATCTTTTCCTCGACGTGGAGGGCCACGTCGATGGCCCGATCTTCGAGATCGTCCTTCATCCGCCTTCCGACCTCGTTCCTTCCAAGACTGCCCGCGTCGATTCTAGCGCAGTTTCTTCCTCAGTCGATCGAGCGTGTCCGCATCGGCGCGGAATCTCAAATGAACGCCGTCCTCGTCGTAGCGAGTTTCGACGACGCGGCCCGATTCGTGAAACTCCGAAACGATGCCCTGCTGCGCGTACGGCACGAGAAATTCCGCCTCGACGTAGGTGGACTCGAAAAACGCGACCACATCCGCCCACACGCGCGACACGTCCTCGGGGCGCCGCGTCGAGATGAACCAGGCATCGGGGAATTTCGCGACGAGCTCGGCCGCCGTGTCCGCGCTCACGCGGTCCATCTTGTTCATGACGATGCGAAACGGCACGTCGCCGGCGCCGATCTCGCCGAGCACGCCGCGCGTGACCGCGAGCTGTTCGTCGTGGCTAGGATCGGAGGCGTCCACCACGCACAGCAAGAGCGTCGCCTCGAGGGCCTCGTCGAGCGTGGATTGGAAGCTCGCGACGAGGTCGTGCGGCAGCTTCTTGATGAAGCCCACCGTGTCGCTCACCAAGATGCGCGGCTTGGTTTCGGGCGTGAGCGCGCGCACGGTCGTGTCGAGCGTCGCGAACAGCTTGTCGCGCACCTCGACGCTGCTGCCCGTGAGCGCCCGCATCAGGGACGATTTCCCGGCGTTCGTGTAGCCGACGAGGGCCACGCGCCGGGCGTCGCGGCGGTGTACGCGGCGAACGTCGCGCTCGCGGCGAACGTGGGCGAGCTCCTCGCGCAGCTCGGCGATGCGGTCGCGGATGCGGCGGCGGTCGAGCTCGAGGGCGGAGTCACCCGACCCGCGGAGGTGTTGCCGCTCCTTGCCCGAAGGCGCCTCGCGCAAGCGCGGAGCCTGGTACGCGAGCCGCGCGATTTCGACTTCCAGGCGCGCTTCGCGGCTGCGCGCGTGACGATGAAAGATCTCGATGATGACGCCGGAGCGATCGAGCACCGGAACACCCGTCGCGCGCTCGAGATTCCGCGCCTGGCTCGGCGAGATGTCGGAGTCCACGGCGATGAGCTCGACCTTCGACTTTGCCCGTTCGCCGGCGTCGTCACTCGCTTCGTCCGCGTCGTCGTCTTCGTCCGCTGCCCCGTCGCTCTTTTCGGCGTCCCAGCGCTCGGCCGCCTTGTGGCGTTTTCGCGGCGCGGTCGTTCCGACGTGTCCCGTACCGCCCGTGAGCGCGGCGAGCTCCTCGAGCTTTCCCTCGCCGATGACCGCGGCAGGTGCGAGGCTCGCCCGCGCCTGCGTGACGCGGGCGACGGCCTGGTAACCGAGCGTCGTTACGAGGCGCTCGAGCTCGACGAGGCTCGCCTCGAACGTCCCCTCGTCGTCGTCGGGGAAACGAACGCCGACGATGATTGCCTTGGGCCGTTCCGTGGTCATCTATTTCGGTGACGTTCCGTGCGCTTCGAGAGAAAACTCGTCGACCGTTTCACGAGCGACGTTCGTGAAGCGCGACACGAGCACCGACTTGCTCGCTTCGATGAACTGGGCGCCGTGTCGGTCGTTGTAGCGCACGATGCTGCCGGGTATGGGCGACTTGAACGAGTAGGGGCGGTGTCCGCCGAGCCCGTTCACGACGTAGACCGTACCCTCTTGCTCGACGCGCTCGTAGGTGTGGTCGTGACCCGCGAGCACGAGATCCGCTCCCCAACGCGCGTACGGCCAACGGAGCTTCACGGACGAGCCGTGCCGCGACGAGGAGTACGGCGGGTGGTGCATGTAGACGATCTGCCACGCAGACTTCGACGAGCGGAGCGCGCCCTCGAGCCAAGCGGCTTGCTTCGACGTAGCTTCGATGCCGTCCGGCTCGTTCTCGTCGCTGTCGATCGCGAAGAAGTGCACGTCGCCGCGCACGAAATCGTAGTAGCGCTCGTTGCCGGGAAGCGTGAAGTAGTCGAGGTACGGCTTCGCGCCCGGCGTGTACCAGTCGTGGTTGCCGAGCGCGGGGAAGAAGCGGTTCTCGGTCGCTCCGGGACCGTACTTGCCGGCGTAGGGCTGGATGAAGTCGTGGTAAAAACGTCCGATGTTCGCGTCGATGGTTTCCGCGGAGCCGTCGGGATAGTTGTTGTCGCCCGTGGTGATGACGAAGGCCGGCTTCTCGGCGCGAACGAGCTCGGCCACCTTTGCCTCGGCTTCGCTCGCCACGCCGAAATCGCCGATGACGGCGAACCGAACGGAGGATTCTCCCGCAGGAATCCGCCGTACGCTGCGCGCCGGAGGCGCGGGCGACACGGCCGGCACTGCAACGCCTTGGCGCGCTTCGCGCTCGTTCGCGCTGGCACCGTTCGAGCGGCAAGCGCCGCAACCGAGCAGCGAGAGCGACAGGAGGACGAGCTTGACGGGCGCGGGACGCGTTTTCACCATGAACGAAGTGGGTGGGGCCGCCTCTAGCACGACACTCGCGCGGCGCCTGCCAGCTTTCGCTCGAGCTCTCGCTCTCGCCGGAGCGAGCGCTCTCGTCGCGACGCCTGCCGCCGCCGAGAAGAAGGCGGACCGACCAGCGGAGGCAGACCCTCAGGGCGGCGCTTCCGTAGTGCGAAAGCGCGGGCCCGAGTCTCGCTTCGGCGACGTCGAGGTGTTCGGCCGCGTCGCCGTGCGGGCCGAGCTCGAACGCCACGAGAGCGTCCCGGTCGATCGTGACGACCCTTCCGTGACCGAGCGCGTCGACTCGTTCGATCTCACCGTTCCGCTCGCGCGCATCGGCGTGCACTACCGCGCTCCCGTGAAGTGGCTCTCCGCCCAAGTCGAGATCGACGCGGCCGAGGAGACCCTGCTTCTCGACGGCTGGGCGATGGCGCGAAACGAGAATTTCTGGGCGCGCGCCGGGAAATTCAAGATGCCGTTTTCCGCCATCGAGATGGACTCGAGCTTCACGCTGCCGATGGTTCGGCGGGGCGTCGTCCACGATCTCCTGGTGGACGAGCTCGAGGTCGCGGGACGCCGCCCGGGCGTCGCTTTGGGAGCGCGCTCGAAAGACGAATTCCGTCCGTCGCTCGTGCTCGGAGCGTTTCAGGGATCGATCCTCACTCACGAGGAGCCCGGCGATCGCGACGTCGAGCTCGCCTCCGAGCGCGCGCTCGACGTGCAGAGCTTGGTCGCCCGCGCGGAGGCCCGCGTGTGGGACGTGACGCTCGGCGTGAACTACGAGCACCGCGTCGGGACGGCTCTCGAGGACGTGCCGCGCCACTATTGGACGTTCGGCGCCGACGCCGTGCTCGACACCGAGCTCGGCGAGCACGGCCTCCGCGCCTGGCTCGAGGTGATGGACGGGTCGAGCTTTTTCGAGCACAGCCTGAAACCGAGCGACTCGTTCGACGCCGTCTTCGTGAGCGTGCGTGCCATCGCCGCCTTTCGCTTCGGCGGCACCCGGCGCGAGACGTTCTACGTCGAGCCGTACGGCATGATCGCTACGCTCGACCCGGATATCGACATCGCCTCCGACGTCGTCGTCGAGGAGGCGTTCGGGGTGAACGTCGGTCTCTGGAAACGCGCCCGGATCGGGCTCGAGCTCGAATTCCAGAAAGCGCAGACGAACTTCCCCGAGCGTTACCTTTTGGGTGAAAACGGAGATCGCAAGGCGCTCGTTCTCGGAGCCCAGCTGTCGTTCTGACGCAGGTCCCCCGGCACGCGACCGGCGAGCGTCGCGTTCGGGCTCACCGAAACGCCGGGTCAGGCACCGCGGCATCGAATTCTTACCGTTCGGTAAGAACGCCGCGCCGACGAGTGCGCAAGTAACGCGAACGCGTTTCCGGACGAGGCGTGTAGTCGCGAGGCCTACATGAGCAAGGACTCGTCGTTTTCGGCCGACAGCACGGGATGCGGAACCGGTTTCTGTTACACTTCGAAATCACGGGTCGGGTCATGCGCGCATCCATCGCACTCACGGTTGGGCTTCTCGTAACGACCGCTTCGGTCGCCTGCGGGCCCGGTGGCAACGGTCCTACGTCGGGCTTCGGCGACGACGGCGGCTCCTCCGGCAGCGGCGGAAGTTCCGGTTCGGGCAAGGGCGGCTCGGCCGGAATGACCATGATACCGACCGTGCCGGGCGGCCCGGTCGACAACCCGTGCGACAAGCCGGACGCGCCGCCGAACTGCATGCTCGAACCCTCGGGACCGGCGTGTGGCGACGGACGCATCAATCTCACGCCGCCGGAGGCGTGTGACGACGGCAACACGAAGCCCGGCGACGGCTGCACGGGCACGTGTGTCGTCGAAACGGACTACGAGTGTCCGACTCCGGGAATGCCGTGCGTCAGCACCGTCGTCTGCGGCGACGGGACGCTCGGTCGCGGTGAGGCGTGCGACGACGGCAATAGGGACGACGGCGACGGTTGCTCGGCGAACTGCCGTACCATCGAGCCGCACTACGTGTGTCGGACTCCGGGCATGGCGTGCACCGAGGTGCACCTTTGCGGCGACGCGCGGCTCGATTCCAACGAGGGCTGCGACGACGGCGGGCTCGAGGCGGGCGACGGCTGCAGCGCGCGCTGTCAGATCGAGCTCGGCTGGAAGTGCATGGGATCGCCCAGCGCGTGCGAGGCGACGACCTGCGGCGACGGCGTGAAGGAAGGCGCCGAGAGCTGCGACGATCGCAATCAGCTCGCGCTCGACGGTTGCTCGCCCGACTGTCGCATCGAACCGGCGTGCCCGAACAGCTCGGCGGCGACGCCGATGGCCGCTTGCATGTCGAGCTGCGGCGACGGCATCGTACTGAACGAAGACTGCGACGACGGAAACCTGCGGAGCGGTGACGGCTGCTCGGCGACGTGCGCCGTCGAAGACGGCTTCGAATGCGACAACGACGCGCCCTGCGAAATGGTGAACGGCGTCTGCAGCATGAACGTCCCGGCGGTGTTCCGCGACGTGCTCGCCGCTCAATCGGCGAACGGCCATCCCGACTTCCAGCCTGGCTACGCGAGCCCCTGCCCCGCAGAATACATGGGCGAAGCCGGCAATTGCGCGACGACCGGTCTCGTTCAGCCGTACCTGAACGACATGGGCAAGCCGCAGCTCTCGGCGACGGCGAGCACGATGAACGGCTTCTTCCACGGCGCCGCGGCCTTCGCCCAATGGTACACGACGACGCCGAACGTCAGCACCGCGGTGCCGGGGCGACTCCGTCTGTGGGACAACATGCGCGGCGGTTTCGTGAACCGCTGGGGCGCGAACGGCGAGCAGTGGAAGGGCTATCCGGTCGGGATGATGCTCGGACAGACGTATCCGAATCCCCAGTGGTGTTCCGCCACCGATTGCATGGATCCGAACTGCGCGACGGTGCCGACGATGATCAACGGCGTTCCCGCGCCGCCCGGGAGTCAGATCGTCTGCCTCGACGATTGCTATCCGAACGGGAGCACGAACAGGGACGCGTGCTTCGCGGCCGAAGCGCTCTTCGACGGTAATCCGCTGTTCTTCCCGATCGACGCGGGTCAGGATCGCGACCCGCGCCGCACGTCGTGCGCGGGCGGGATGAGCCTCTGCTCCGGCAAGGTGCCCGAGCAATACGGCTGGAACGGCTGGCCCTGGGAGACACAGGTCGGAACCACGCTCGCCGTGGCGACGCCCATCATGACGGCGACCGCGCCGTTCCCCACGGCGACGCACAACTTCCATTTCACGACCGAAGTGAAGTCCTGGTTCAAGTACGATCCGGAGACGCCGGCCACCCTGGATTTCACGGGCGACGACGACGTCTGGGTGTTCGTGAACGGCAGGCTCACCATCGACCTCGGCGGCTGGCACGTGCCGATGAGCGGGTCGGTGACGCTCGCGGACGGCATGGTCACGAGCACGACGGAAACGCGCGTGCGCCCGACGGTGTCCAGGTCGATGACGACCGCGGCGGCGTCCGCGTTCGGGCTCGAAGCGGGCAACGTCTACCAAATCGCCGTCTTCCACGCCGAACGACAAACCGAAGGCTCGTCGTTCAAGCTCACGCTCTCGGGTTTCAACATGACGCCGAGCGATTGCCGCACGGACTGCGGCGACGGCGAGATCGGCGCGGGCGAAGAGTGCGACGACGGCGCGAACAATCTCGGCGGCTACAACGAGTGCACCGCGGACTGTCGCATCGGGCCACACTGCGGCGACGCCGTCGTCCAGATGAACGGCGGCGAAGCCTGCGACGACGGCATGAACCTCGGCGAGTACGGCGTCGGGTGCGGACCCAATTGCCAACCGAGCCCGTTCTGCGGCGACGCCGTCGTCCAGCCCGACCACGAAGCGTGCGATGACGGCACGAACGCGATCACGTACGGCGGCTGCGCGCCGGGCTGCGTCCTCGGTCCGTACTGCGGCGACGGGCTGCGGCAAATCGAATACGAAGAATGCGACGACAACAACAACGTCAACATGGACGGCTGTAGCTCCGCCTGTAAGCTCGAACGCCCCGTCACGCGCTAACGAGCCGTCGGGCGCCGGAAAATACTAAGCTTGCGCTTCGATGCGTCGTGGCGCGCTCGCTCTGGCCAGGATTTCGGCCCTGCGTGCCGCGCTCGGCGCGCCCCTCTCCCTCGTCACGGCGCCCGCGGCGGCAGAAGAACGACCGCAGGAGAGCTCGGACGAGGCGCCCGTGGACCTAGACGTCGACGCGCCGGCGCCGGAGGCGCCCCAGGAAGTTGCCCCGGCACCGCCAGACACCGAAGTGACGGTGCGCGGCAAGCGGCCCGATCCGTCGCGCACCGTGACGCTGACGCGCAACGAGGTGCGCGAGATTCCGGGGACGTTCGGCGATCCGTTCCGAGCCATCGAGGCGCTCCCCGGCGTGACGCCGATCGTGAGCGGTCTGCCGTTTTACTTCGTGCGCGGCGCACCGCCCGGAAACGTGGGCTATTTCCTCGACGGCGTCCGCGTGCCGCTCCTGTTTCACGTCGGAGGCGGCCCCTCGGTCATTCATCCGGGGCTCGTCGATCGCGTCGACTTCTATCCCGGCGGCTACCCAGCGCGCTTCGGGCGCTTTGCCGGCGGCGTCGTCTCGGGCGAGACGCTCGAACCCGGCGTGGACGCCCGCGGCGAATACAACCTGCGCACGTTCGACGCGGGCGGCCTCGTCGAAGTGCCCTTCGACGAAGGGCGGGGCGTGGCCCTCCTCGGCGGGCGCTACTCGTACACGGCGCTCGTCCTCACGCAGCTTTCGCCGGAAACGGCGCTCGATTACTGGGACTACCAGGCGCGCCTGAGCTACGACGTGACGCCGAAAGATCGGCTGTCCG
>DASUTR010000064.1:0-4868 GCA_036374535.1 Polyangiaceae bacterium | reverse complement strand
TTGAGGTCTTTGTTCTTCGCGTAGACGGGGTGCCTGCCGTTCGTCCGGTACCACTCGGCGACCGTGGCGTTGGCCTTCATCTTCTCGATGATGTTTCGCCAACCGACCCCGGTATTGTAGGCGCAAAAGCTTATCTCGCCCATTTGGGTGCCGTAAGGAATGATGCACATCTCCGTGCGCCGGAAATCGTAGTTGAAGAGGTCCTGAAACCACATGCCAGCGACGAACAAGAAGCGCCATTCGAATTCGTCGGCATCGCCCTCGCTCGCCCCGACGCGATCGCCTTTGGCTCCAATCTGACTCCGGAACTGACGCAAGAGCTCCCCGAACGAATAGCCGGGCGGCGCCTTTTCGGGACGAAAGCGCTTGAGCAGCGCGACGCCCATGGCCGCGAGCGTCGGCACGCGGCCGAGCCCGGTGTCGGCGATGCGCTGCATGTCTTCGAGCAGCCCCTCGATGTCGAGGAAATCGGCGACGGGCACCATCTGTTTCGTACGTTTGTTCACGAGCAGCGCCGTGCCGATGCCGCAGTTCGGGTGGCAGCCGCATTTCAGCGCGCCAAAGTCCGAGTTCTGGCCGAGCAAGAGATCCACGACGTCCGAAAATGGGTTCATCGCCGACAGCGGAAACCAGTCGCGCATCGGCTCCGTCACGCCAAGCTGCGTCTCGAGATCGTGCGCCAGGTGACTCAGGGTGTAGCGCTGGGCCGCGCGGCGTTCGTCGTCGATGTCCTCGTCCCGGCCCGTGAAGCTCACGGGTTGGAAGGCGACGACCGTGACCTTGTCGGCGTTGTCGACGGCGAATTCGACGACGCGGCCGACCTCCCCGTCGTTCACGCCCTTGACGACCGTGACGACGAGCACGACGTCGATGCCCGCGGCGGCGAGATTGTCGATCGCACGCAGCTTCACGTCGAAGAAGTTCTTGATCTTCCGGTGGGCGTTCGCCTCGTTGCCGATGCCGTCGAACTGGAGGTAGCAGAGACGCAGGCCCGCGGCCTTCGCTTGCCGGCAAAATTCCGCGTC
The DNA here is from genome assembly GCA_036374535.1 of Polyangiaceae bacterium. Taxonomy (GTDB): domain Bacteria; phylum Myxococcota_A; class Polyangia; order Polyangiales; family Polyangiaceae; genus PMG-095. The sequence goes on along the minus strand of DASUTR010000064.1, from coordinate 3,843 downwards.
TTCCGCGAAGCGAATGCCGTTCGACGCGCACTGCACGCAGAAGTACCCGACCGAGCGCGCGTAGCGGACGGCGTCGAGAAAGTGCGGCGAAAGCGTGGGCTCACCGCCGGAAAATTGCACGCTGAGCTGGCGGCGCGGCTTCACCGACACGGCGTCGTCGAGGATCTTCCGAACGTCGTCCCAGGGCGGCTCGTGGACGAACCCGACCTGATTGGCATCCATGAAGCACGGGTCGCACATCATGTTGCAACGGTTCGTGAGATCGACGGTGAGCACGGCGCCGCGTCCGTACTTGACCGAAGAGCTTCCGTGATCGCGCAGCGGCGTCGGAGGAGCGGCGAAATCCCTGCCGGGAAAGAGCCGTTCGATGCGCGCGAGGAACGCGGGGTCGATGCTGATGACGTCTTCGAACGCGCCGTGACGCGCGCACGTCTTCCTCATGACGACGCGCCCCTCGCTCTCGACGATTTCCGCGGGGATCTCGCCGGGATGCGCGCGGGTGAACGCGACGAGATCGAGCTCGCCCGAAAGTACGGCCGCGCGCGCTTCCTTCACGCACTCGGGGCACAGCGAGTCGGTTTTTCGCGGCCAGCCGAGCGGCGGAAACGTGCGATCTTGCTTGCGGGCGAGCGGCGCAGGGGCCCACTTCGGCCGCAACGGAGCTTCCGGAAAGCGGTCTCCGTACGCCTCGAACAGCGGCCAGAGGGCGCGAGCGGCGCGGCCGAGCAGCTTGTCCGCCGAAACCGAAAGCTTGTGGAGCGCCTGCGCCATGGGGGCCGGAGCATAGCTCACTCGCTCCCGTCCGTGCCCGGCCGCCGAGCCATGCGCCGGGAGACGAGGTTTGCCGCGCTCCCGCGCCGGTCCCCGTCCGGTGGTAAACGTAGACGTCGATGAAGCTAGCGCGCCCCCTGGCCGTCGTCGGCGACATTCATCTGGCCCACGGCGGGTCGCCTGAAACGGCGGGAGCGCTCGCGCGCCTCGTGGAGACGACGCGCGGCAGCGAGCTCGTGCTGAACGGCGACGTCTTCAATCTGTCGCTCGACCCGCGCGCGCGCGATCCCATCGAGAGCGTGCTCGGCATGCTGGCGCCGCACGACACGCTGCGTCTTCGGCTGCGCGAGAAACTCTCCGCGGGAGAGCCCGTCACGCTCGTACCGGGCAATCACGACGCGGACGTCGCTCGCTCGGGAATGCGCGACGCGTTGCTCGCCTGGCTCGAGGTCGGCGAGCGCGCGCCGCTCGACGTGGTTCCGTGGCTCGTCCGGCGCGGCGGAGTGCACGTCGAGCACGGCCACGTTTACGATCCCGACAACGCGCCGACCCACCCGCTCGTGCCGCCCGCCGCGGAAACCGAGCCGCTCGGCGTCGCGCTCACGCGCCGCTTTCTCGCGCCGAACCAGGCGTTCGAGTTCGCGCACGCGACCGAGGTCACGCCCGTGCGCGCCCTCGAGCGCGCCGTCAAAGCGTTCGGCGCGCGGACGCCGCTCCTGCTCGCGCGCTACTTCACCGAATCGGGGCGCTTCGTGGGCGGCGCTCGCTGGCGCCCGGAGCTCCTCGCCGAAAAGCGCACGGGCGATCTCCGGATGCGGGACGCGGCTCGCGCCATGGGGCTCGACGAGGCCGCGCTGCGCGCGCTCGACGAGGACCGCCCGCGCCCGACGCACGAAAGCTTCGAACGCGCGTTCTTTCGCCTCTATTTCGACCGAGTCGTCGCGGCCACGAGCGCCGGCGTGGGAGCGGTCGTGGGGCTCACCGCGCGAAGCGGCTCGCTGCTCGGGCTCGGCGTGCTCGGCGCGCTCTATCTCTACGAATCGACGCGCCGCGGGACGAACCGCTACGAGGGGCTGCCCGTGAAGCGACTGCGTGCCGCCGCCGACCGCGTGCGCGCGCTGTCGCACGCCGACCTCGTGATTTTCGGGCACACGCACGTGCCGGAGATGCTGCCCGGCTACTTGAATCCCGGGTCATTTCAGTACCGCGCGGGGGCGCGCCCGTACGCTTACGTGAACGAGGCGGGCGAGGGCGAGCGGCGCACCGTCGAGTGACGCCGGCCTTCAGGGCAGTCGGGCGATGAAGCCCTGCGGAAGGCCCATCGGGTCGACGCCGGCGCCGACGACCACCTTGCCGTCGGCCGAGACACCGTACGCCGTGCGGAGCGTCCAGCCCGCGGGCGTGACGCCGGCGTCGCGCAGGAGGTCGAGGACGGTACGGGGCGGCGAGCCGTCGGGCTTCCAGACGATGGCTTGCTGCGGCGTCATCGTCGTCTGTTCGAGCACGTCTTCGTCGAGCGGCATCATGCCCGGCAAGAGCTGGATGTCGCCGACGATGAAATTGCCGTCGTCGCTCACGTCCCACGCGTTCGATCGAGGCGGGGCCGCGCCGCTCGTCGGAACGAGCGGAACGAAGCGCGTTCCGCTCGTGTAAAAGGCGAAATTCGAGAACGTCGGGTCCCAATAGGTTCCCGCCGTAATGGCGGCGTCGCTGCTCACGCCGTGCACCTCGAGATCGCTGATACCCATCATCGTGCGCACCTGCCCCGGAGCCGTCGTCCCGGCTTCGGTCCAGAAGACGATGAAGACGCTGCCGGCGGTGTCCTTCGCCGTTCCGGCGGCGATCGCGCCGTCACGAGTGACGCCGTTCGCCGAGGCGAGCGGCGACGTCTGGCCGTAGGGGTTCGGGAGCGGCATCGACATGCCGGTCTCGTTGTAGCGAACCGCGCGTGTCACGCTGCCCATCGAGTCGTAGAAGTTTCCGACCGAACGCGTCCCGTCCTGGTTCGTGTCGAAGGCGAACCCGGCGCTCGCCGACGCAGGCAACGTGAACGTCGGCGGCGGCTGATTTTCGTCACTTAGGACGGTGGGGCCTCCGATCGGGCTCGGCGGGCCGTTCGTGCTCGCCGACTGGAAGTGCCCGACCCAGAACTCGCCGTCCCCGCTGATCGACCATGGGTGAACCGTAACGTCCGCGCGGATGACGCTCGGGAGCGGCACGATGGTCGAGCCGCCGTCGACCGACCACCGGAACGGCCGCGCAACGGTCACGCCGCCGACCGGGCCCGAGAGCTCGCCGAGCACGACCGTCCCGTCCGCGCTCACGGCGCGCGCGAGGGTCGCCTGATTCGCGAAGCCCGGGGGACCGGGTATGCCCTGAAAGCGCGGCAAGTTGCAGGTCTTACCGGTGACCTCACGCGGGCACTCGCAGCTGAAGTCGGCGACGAGATCGGTACACCGCCCGTTCATCACGCAAGGATTCGGATCGCACTCGTCGATTTCGTCGGCGCAGGTGTCGCCCTCGTAGCCGGCCGCACACTCGCAGCTGAACGTCGGGCCGCTCGGTGTGCAGGCGCCGCCGTTCTCGCACGGATTCGGCTCGCAGACGCCGCCGCCGTCGCCGCCCATGCCGCCGCCCGCTTCGCCGGACGTGCCCGACGTCCCGCCGTTGCCGTCGCCGCCGCTGCTCTCGCCCGCTTCTCCCGACGTGCCGCCTCGACCCGCGCCGCCGGTGCCGCTCGAGCTTCCCGAGGAGCCGCCGCTCGAGCTGCCGGATTCTCCGCCCGCTTCCTCGGGCTCGTCCGTGAAGGTGTAGTCGCCCTTGTCGACGACCGTACACGCGCCGACGAGCCCGAGAGCGGTCAGCGTGCGCGAAAGGCGCGTGTCGAACCGAAGAATACTAGCTTGCTTCATCACGTCGACATCCCCTTTATCTCGTCAAAAGGAGCCGGAGGCGAAGAGACCTCCGCCGCTCGGACCAGCGTAAGGAGTGAGCTCGAGCCTCGGAGCGCGCGCGGACGCGGGCGGCGACTCTTTTCCGCCACCGCCGAAGACGACCAAGCCGACGCCCGCG
>DASUTR010000063.1:0-2058 GCA_036374535.1 Polyangiaceae bacterium | reverse complement strand
GCGTCTTCAGCGCGCCGTGAGCGAAGACGATCGCGTCGTGGCTCGCGAGCGCTTCGAACTTGTTGGGCGCGGTCACGATCGGATGGCCACTGAGCTCGGCCACTTTCCTCGCGACGCGCACGACGTCTTCGGGGTGTGCGTTCAGCCCGGTGCCGACGGCCGTGCCCCCGAGCGCGAGCTCGGCGAGGTGCGGAACCACGCTTTCGACGTGTCTCGTGCCTTGATCGAGCTGCGCGACCCAACCGCCGATTTCCTGGCCGAGCGTGAGCGGCGTCGCGTCCATCAGGTGCGTGCGGCCGATCTTCACGATGTCCGAAAACGCCTTGGATTTTTCGGCCAGCACGTCGCGCAGAGCTCGCACGGCGGGGAGCACGCGCGTGCGGACCGCGTCGGTGCACGCGAGCGCCATCGCGGCGGGGAACACGTCGTTCGATGACTGGCCGCGATTGACGTGGTCGTTCGGATGGACGAGGCGCTTCTCGCCGCGCTCGCCGCCGAGGAGCTCGCTCGAGCGATTCGCGATCACCTCGTTCATGTTCATGTTGCTCTGGGTACCGCTGCCCGTCTGCCAAACGACGAGCGGGAACTCCCGGTCGTGCTGTCCGGCGATGACCTCGTCGGCCGCACGCACGATGGCGTCGGCGAGCTTCGGGTCGAGCGCGCCGAGCTCGACGTTCACGAGAGCCGCGGCTTTTTTCACCAGTGCGAGGGAGCGAAGCAGCGCGGTCGGCATGCGTTCGCTCGAAATCGCGAAATTCTCGAGGCTTCGCTGCGTCTGAGCTCCCCAGAGTGCGTCTTCTGCCACCTCGATGGGGCCAAACGTGTCCTTTTCGGTTCGCGTCCGAGTCATGGTCCGGCGGACGTTACCACCGGCACCGGAAACCGGACCCCGGCGAGATCCCCGCCAATTTGACCAGACCCGATGGGCCCGGTAGTACGAAAAGCATGGCCCGCCACCTCGTGGGGCCGCTCGTCGTCGCTACCGCCCTCGGTATTGGCACGGCTCCGCCCGCGGGGGCGGCGGAGGGGAAAAAGCCCGAGAAACCGGCTGGAGAGGCGAGCAAGGCCCGCCCGGCGAGCAAGCCCGCCGTAAAAAAGGACCCACCGGGCGCGATTCCGGAGGCTCCGGATCCGCAGCGCGGGCAGGGTTCACGCAAGGTCGAGCCCGCGAAGGTCAAGGCCCCTCCACCTGCCGCGCCGGAGGTCGTGCTTCCCGGCCAGCTCCGCCGCGGCAAGCCGCCCCAGAAACCGAGCCCGAGCCTGCCCCCTGGAGCTCTTCGGCCCACCGACGACCGCGTGACGCGCCGACAAATCGCCGGCGGGCCGACGGCGGACGACGTCCGGGGCGGCAAGGAGGACCCCGAGCTCAAGAAGCTTCGGGAGGCCGAGCGGGTGCTGTTCCCCGAGCCGCTTCCGGGAATGACGGCCGGCTGGTCGTGGGATCTGCCGCGTCCCGGAGCGCGCGGCCCCGAAGTGTCGAGCACGGGCCTGCCGCCGGAGCCTGCGTCCAGGGCTAGCGGCGAGCCCTCGGCGAAAGACAGCGAATGGCTCGGTGGCCTGAGCCTACCGAACCTTCCGCTCCGCTACGACGAGCGCGTCGTGAAGTACCTCCGGTTCTATCGCGATAGCCCGAGCGGTCGCGCCGTCGCGCGGGTGTGGGCGAAAAAGTGTGGGCGCTATCGCGCTGCCATCCAAGCCGAGCTTGCCAAAGCAGGCCTACCGACGGACCTCGTGTGGCTCTCGCTCATCGAGAGCGGCCACAATCCGACCATCGCGTCACCGGTGGGAGCGACGGGGCTCTGGCAGTTCATGCCCGAGACGGCCCGCACCTACGGTCTCACCGTCGACCGCTGGGTCGACGAACGGCTCGATCCGGAGCGCTCCACGGAGGCCGCGACGCGTTTTCTAGCCGATCTCTACCGTCGCTTCGGCAGTTGGGATCTCGCGATGGCGGCGTACAACATGGGCCACGGGGGCCTCGCGCGCTCCATCAAGAAGTTCAACACCAACGACTTCTGGGAGCTCGGCCGCCACGAGGCGGGCATCCCCTGGGAAACG
>DASUTR010000062.1:0-8447 GCA_036374535.1 Polyangiaceae bacterium | reverse complement strand
CGACCGGGCCTCGCCGTCGTGAGGGGAGCGCTCGAGCAGGGAGCTTTCCGCTTCGACGCCGTGACGATCGGCATGCCGAATCCGCAGGCGTTCGGGCTCGAGCAAGTCGTTCGCACGACGTACGTTCAGGGGCGCGCCGCGTTCCATCTCGAGTGGGTCGACCCCGCCACGCAAGCGGCCGAGGCGCGCGTCTTTCCGCTGCGCGCGAGCGGCGCGCTCGTCGACGCGCCCCTCGCCGTGCCGACGCTGCGCGACCTCGCCGAGCGGCCCGCGCCGTGTTCCGCCGGGATACGCGACGCCACGCCGCGCATCATCGGTCGCGCCCTGCCGGGCACACGTCACCCGGTCGTCGTGAGTGATCCCATCGATCCGCCGCGCGCCATGCTCACGGGCGACGCGGTCCTCCACGGCACCCCCGAATCGCCCTGCGCCGCCGCGTTCGAGGTCGATGCCGTGAGAACCGCGGCGGAGCGGGTCGCCGACGAGCGCGGCATCGTGCCGCTCGACGATCTCGAGCACGCCTGGCTCATGCGCCGCGCAGGGTCGGAAGACGGTGGGGCGCCGCGCGTGGAATACCGCAGCATGAGCTGCCGTTTCGAGCCCGGGCTCGAGATCCCCGAGGAGCTGCTCGGGGAGCCCGCGGTCTCTGACGCGGATCGCTGAATGTGTTAGAGCGACGCCGGACGAAGGCCCGCTCGCATGATCCCCCGCTATACTCCCGCCGTTTTCCGAGAGCTCTGGTCCGACGCGACACGCTACGCGACGTGGCTCGAGGTGGAGCTCGCCGCCTGCGAAGCCATGGAAACGATGGGCCACGTGCCGCGCGGCACGGCCGCCGCCATCCGTGCCAAAAATCCGGCGATCGATCCGGCCGCGATCGACCGGCACGAGCAGCGAACGCGCCACGACGTGATCGCCTTCCTCACGCACGTCGAGGAGCTCGCCGGGGAACCCGCACGGTGGCTGCACCGCGGCATGACGTCGAGCGACGTGCTCGACACGAGCTTCGCCCTTCAGCTCGTGCGCGCCTCGGACCTCTTGCTCGAGCGTCTCGACGATCTCGCCGAGAAACTCGCGCGCCGCGCGCGTGAGCACGCGAAGACGCCGCTCATCGGCCGCTCGCACGGGATTCACGCGGAGCCGACGACGTTCGGCGTGGCGCTCGCCGGGCACTTCGCCGAGATCCGTCGTGGCCGGCTGCGCCTTTCGCGTGCCCGCGAAGAGATCGCCGTCGGCAAGATCGCCGGCGCCGTCGGTACGTACGCGCATCTCACGCCCGACATCGAGGAACAGGCGCTCCAGAAGCTCGGGCTTCGCGCCGAAACGGTCGCGACGCAGGTGGTCGCGCGCGATCGGCACGCGGCGTTTTTCTCGGCGCTCGCGCTGATTGCGGCGAGTATCGAGCGCTTCGCGACGAACGTGCGCCATTGGCAGCGCACCGAGGTCGGCGAAGCCGAAGAGCGCTTCGCGCAGGGCCAAAAAGGGTCGAGCGCGATGCCTCACAAGCGCAACCCCGTGCTGAGCGAGAACCTGTGCGGTCTCGCGCGCGTCGTCCGCGCCGCCGTGCTGCCGGCGCTCGAGAACGTCGCGCTCTGGCACGAGCGCGACATCTCGCACTCGTCGGTGGAGCGCATGATCGCGCCCGACGCGACGGCCACGCTCGGCTTCATGCTCGAGCGCTGCGCGGGGCTCGTCGACGGTCTCGTCGTGTATCCCGAGCGCCTGCAGAAGAACCTCGCGCTTTCGGGCGGTCTCTATTTCAGCGAGGCCATCATGCTCGCGCTCGTCGACAAAGGGCTTCCGCGTCAGGGCGCGTACGAGATCGTGCAGCGGAGCGCGATGCGCGCGTTCCGGGGTGAGGGTGACTTTCGCGCTCTGCTCGGCGGCGACGCCGAGATCACGTCGCGGCTCACCGCGACCGAGCTCGACGCCTGCTTCGACCTCGACCACGCGCTCCGTTACGCGGAAAAGCTCGTCGATCGCGCGCTGAAGAGCTGAGGCGAACGTCGCGTTCGAGCGACCGCGAGGCTCCGTGACGAGGCCGATCAGCGTGCGGCGTCTCGTAGTCGGCCGGCCGCGCGCTCCACGACGGCGCGCCGGGCGTCCTGCCGCTCGCGCGCATCGGCGCGTACGGCCTCGACGAGCTCGACGGGCGCGGTGTCGGGAGAGCCGCACGCGAAGGGCGGTGCGGGGGCGTATTCGAGGTAGAGCTGCGACTTCTTGGCGGCGGTCTCGCCGGCGAGCTCGGCCGCCACGGCGAGCGCGAGATCGATGCCGGCCGTGACTCCGCCGCCCGTGATGCGGTTGCGGTCGACGACGACGCGCTCGCCGCTCGGGACGGCGCCGAATGCAGCCAAAAATTCGAGGCTCAGCCAGTGCGTCGTCGCTCGATATCCGCGGAGCAACCCCGCGGCGCCGAGCACGAGGGCGCCCGTGCACACCGAAGTGACGAACCGGGCCGTCGGCGCGCGGCGGCGTAGAAACTCGAGGCATGCCTCGTCCTCCATCAGGGCGTTCACACCGAAACCGCCGGGAACGCAGAGCACGTCGAGCTCCGGGGCGTCGGCGTAGGTCGACGCCGGATGGAACGCGAGGCCATAGCCCGTCGCAATGGGCGCGCGGCTCGCGCCAATCAGGCACACCTCGGTTTCCGGCAGGCTCGCGAAGAGCTCGCAGGGGCCCGCGGCGTCGAGCTGGGTGATGCCAGGAAACACGAGCACGCCGACGCGCAAGCTCAAGCGGCCCTCGTCGCCGTGTGTCGCTCTTTCCACCAGCGGCGAGCGATGACGAGCGGGATGCGCGCTGCATGCCAGGGCCGAAGGCCGCTTCGCTCGTCCGCGTAAACGGGGCGCACGGGGACCTCGACGACGCGGCGGCCGCGAGCGGCGAGCATGCCGAGCAGATCGTTCGGGTAGCCATAGCGGGGAAAGAGCTCGGCGAGCGGCAGGTTCGCCGCGGCGCGCGCCGAGAGCGCCGTGTAGCCGCATTGCGTGTCCGAGACGCGGAGCCCCGTCGAAATGCGCGTGACGAACGAGAGCAGCTCGCCGCCCGCGCGGCGCAGGGGCGGCATGCGCCGCGCTTCGGGGTGAACGAAACGGTTGCCCTTCGCATAGTCGGCGCCGCCGAGCACGGCGCGGACGAGTGACCCGAGGTCGTCGGGGTGCATCTGATCGTCGCCCGCCATGACGGCGAGCACGTCGTGATGGTCGTCGAGAGCGGCGTGATAACCGCTGACGATCGCGGCGCCGACACCGCGGTTCGTCGGGTGAACCAGGCAGCGGACGCGAGCGTCACCCGCGGCTTCCGCGACACCCCGGGTTCCGTCGTCGCTCGCGTCGTCGACCACGTACACGGCGTCGACGAACGACGGGATTCGCGCAAGCATGCGGCCGAGCAGCCGCGCCTCGCGATACGCGGGGACCACCACGGCGATACGGGCACCGTCGAGCATGCGCCGGGCGAGCTTTTCGCTTACGGGCGCGGCGCGTCAAGCGCCCGCGGCGCGCCCGCCGGGCGAGATGTGGTACCGAGGGCGTCGGTGACGTACCGAAAGCTCTTCGTTCGGGTCGGCGCGTTCATCGCCTTCGCGGCGCTGATCGCTCTCGTCGTGCTGCACCTGCGCTATCCGAGCGATCGCACGCCCGAGGGCGCGTACTACCGCGTCGCCATCGCGGTCAATCGCAACGAGCCGGCGCAGTTTTTCGCCTACCTCGAGACGCCCGCGCAGCATGCTTGCTACACCATCCGCGACTATCGCAAAAAATCGCGCGAGCGCGTGCTCGCCGCGTATCCCGAGCCCGAACGCTCGGCGATGGCCGCCCGGCACGTCGCCGAAGCGAACGCTCCGGACGGCGCCGACGTGTTCGCGCTCTACGCGCGGCGGCTCGGTTGGATCAATCGACTGCGTCGCGACCTCTCCGGCATCGCGAAGCTCGAGCTTCGCGGCGAGCGCGCGACCATCGAGACCGTGCGCGGTACCCGCTATCCGTTCCGGCGTCGGTCGGAGAACGGCATCTGGGGCCTCACGCTCTTCACGGCGGCGCTCGCCGAGGAAGCCGAGCGCGCCGCGCGCGACCACGCGCTCATCGAGCGCGCCGCGGCCGACTACGAGCGCGCCGCGAAGCGCGGGGGCTCGTGAGCCGGCGTCAGCGTTCGCGCGCCTTCACGTCCGAGTAGCGTTGTCCCGCAGGGGCCCCCGTTTCGACGGGTAGCCCCGACTGCGCCCAGCCGGGCAGCACGCGACCGAAGGCGTCGCGCCCGCCGGCCATGCCCGCCGGCATTTCGACGAGGTCCGTGAAGCCCGCCGCCGTCAGGAGCTCGGCGGCACGGTGCGAGCGCGGACCCGCCTTGCAGCCGAGGACGAGCTTGGCGTCTTTTCCGAACGCGCGCTCGACCACGGCGACGAACTCGGGGTTCGGGGCGCCGGCCAGCGTCACGGGCACGTTGAACGCGCCCGGTGGATGCCCCGAATCGAACTCCGCCTCGGTGCGGACGTCGACGTAGGCGTAGCCCTCGGCGACGAGGGACTGCACCTCTTCGGGCGATGCTGTTTTTGCGCTCATGATGCATCGGTTAACATTGGAGCGGCGTTCAGGCAATGTTCAGGGGCTTGGAACTCGACTCCGACAGCATCCGGCTCGTCCCGCTCGGGGGGCTCGGCGAAATCGGCATGAACTGCCTCGCGCTCGAGCAGCGCGACGGCATCGTCGTCATCGACTGCGGCGTCGGATTCCCCGAGAGCGACCTCGGCATCGACATCATCCATCCCGATTTCGAGTGGCTCTTCGAGCGCGCGGCGCGAGTGCACGGCGTCTTTCTCACGCACGGGCACGAGGATCACATCGGCGCGCTGCCGTATCTCCTGCGCGAGCTCGACGTGCCGGTCTGGGGCCCCCCGCACGCTCTCGGCCTCGTGCGCCGCCGGCTCGCCGAGCACGACTTCGCGCCCGGCGACGTCGATCTGCGTGAAGCGCTCGCCGGTCGAACGTACGATGTCGGGCCATTTTCGATCGAGCCCGTGCGCGTCGCGCACTCGATCGTCGAAGCGAGCGCGCTCCGCCTCGGAACGGCCGCGGGTACGGTCGTGCATACCGGCGACTTCAACCTCGATCCGGATCCGCCCGACGGAGAGCCCACCGACGAAGCGCGCCTGGGCGCCATCGGAGACGCGGGCGTCAGCTTGCTCTTGAGCGACAGCACGAACGTCGACGTCCCCGAGCGTCCGGGTTCGGAACGCGGCGTGGCCGAGGCGGTCGAGCGCATCGTCGAGCGGGCGACGGGGCGCGTCGTCATCGCGCTGTTCGCGAGCAACGTGCAGCGCCTCATCACGTTCGGCGAAATGGCGGAGCGCCTCGGGCGCAAACTGTGCCTGCTCGGCAGGAGCCTCGACGCGCACGCCACCGTGGCGCGGGAGATCCGTCGCGTCCGCTGGCGGAGCGACCTCGTCGTCCCGGCCGCCGTGGCCGAGAAGATGCCGCGCGAATCGCTGCTCGTGCTCGCGGGCGGCACGCAGGCCGAGCACGGCTCGGCCATGCGACGCCTCTCGCTCGGCGTGCATCCAGAGCTCAAGCTCCAGGCCGGCGACACGGCGATCTTTTCGAGCCGCGCAATCCCGGGCAACGAGCGCGTGGTGTTCACGATGATGAACGACCTCCTGCGCCTCGGCGTGAACGTCCACAGCCGTGCGACCGACCCGGAAGTGCACACGAGCGGTCATCCCGGACGTAGCGAGCTCGAGCGGATGCTCGCGCTCGTGCGCCCCCGCTGCTTTCTGCCGGTCCACGGCACGCTGCACCACTTGATGCGCCATGCCGAGCTCGCGAACGATCTCGGTATCGAGCGCACGGCCGTGATCGAGAACGGAACGCCCGTCGTGTGCGACGGCCGCTCGCTCGTGAAGGAACCGGCAGTGCGGCACGGTAAGGTGCTGGTCGCCAAGGGTGGCGAGCCTCTCTCCGACGAGGCCCTGCGGGGACGCGCCGAGCTCGGGCGCGCGGGGATCGTCGTCGTGACGTTCCATTTCGACGCTGCGAGGAGCGAGCTCAGCGCGGTGCGCGTCGTCGCGCGCGGTGTTCCCGCCGTGACCGGTAACGCCGCGGCCGTACGCGGCCTCGAGCTCGCGACGGCACGCGCCGCGGCGACGTTTCGCGCGGGCCGCGGTCTCGGTATCGAGGACGTCGTGCGCCGCGCCGTCCGGCGCGCCGTCGAGGACCTCTCGGGAACGCGCCCCGTCGTCGAAGTGGCGGCGACGGAGCGCTAGGCGCGGATCGCGCGTTCGCCGAGCTCGGCCTTGCAGGTGAGGCACTTCTTCGGCACCTCGTCGCGGAGGTACACCTGGCAGCACTGGGGACAGAGGCGGGCGTCCCGCTCGAACGCGATCGGGCGGCCGCTCGCTGCGCAATGCCGGCCCGCTACCTGCAGGGACTCCATCGTCAGAACTTCGGCGTCGTTCTCGCTCGGCTCGGGTAGGCCCGAAACTGCGCTGCGCTTCACGTCCATGGCTTCGGGAACGCGGCGCGTGCCCTCTGCGAGAATCCGAGCGACGGCGCGGGGCTGGCCCAGGATCGGAATCACGAGGGTCTGTTCCTTGCCCTTCAGGACGAGTTTCCCGTCCTCGGCGCGCACCGATTCGAGATCACACCAGAGGATGCGCAAGAGGTCGCGACCCTTCTCGAGCACGACGCCGCCGTCGCCGACGCGCACCGGGTTCGTGCCGAGATCGCCGAAGACGAGGGCGCCCGCGAGAACGACGGCGCCGCCGACGGCGAGAAACGGCGCGGAGCTTCGCGCCTGGTCGGCCAGCCATTGCGAATAGACGCCGGCGCCGAGGGCGAGGCCGCCCAGCATGCCCACGGAGAATGCCACCTTCGAGCCATACGTTTGCTCGCCCGTGTAGCGGCGTTCCTTGCGCTCTCGCTTCTTTTTCTTGGTCTTTTTGAGCTCGGCCATGGTCGCGGGGCGGGACAGTACCGCATCTTCCGAGCGCCCGGCTACGCTTCCCGAAGTAGACAATGACGGGTCGCTGGCCGCTTCTCGCGTTACCGGTCGCCACCGTGGCGGTCGTGGCGCTCGCCCTTTTGACGGCGGCTGCGCCCCGCCCGTTCCGAATCGCCCGGATCTGGGGTGGGCCCACCGACGGCGGCCGACTCTCGTTGCGCGTCGAGGTGGTCGACGCCGTCGAGGCGAGGGGCGAGACCGTGGAGCGGCCCGTCCCGAACGCGGCCGCGTCGCTGCGCGTCGAGGGTCCGAGCTTCGAGGGGGCGCGGCTGCTCGCGCTCGACGTCGAGGGCATGGCGGAAGTGGCGCTCGACGTGCCCCGCACGAACGAGCCGTTTCGCGTGTTCGTCTCGCAGGCCGGCGAAGAGCTCGCGCGCGGCGGCATCGCCCTCGCACACGGTCGCTGGGCGGGTGCGGCACGAAGGCGCGGGGGCTTCGTCGAAGGTCGCACGACCGACGGCTTCGACGTGCGCGTCGCGCCCGAACGCGGAGCGCTCGCGGTCCCGTTCGACGAGGGGATCGTGTTCGAGGTGCGGCGCGACGGTGCGGCACTCGCGGGCGCGCGGCTCGAGCTCGCCGTCACCGGCGGGCGGCTCTCCGAAAGAAACGCGACGGCGGACGCTCACGGACGCGCGCGCTTCGTGCTGTCCCCCGACGAGCATTCGCTCGGAGTCCGACTCGCGATCGTGAGCGGTCCCACGCGCTCCGAGCTCGGTTTCGGCCTGGCGGTCGTGCCCGGAGCGTTACGGGCGCGGCTTTTGGGAGGCGAGCTCGTCGTCGAAGCGCCGGTGCCGCGGGAAATAGCGTATTACGCCCTCGTCACGGAGCGCCAGCGCCTCACGGGTGGTCGCCTGACGCTCGCGGCCGACGCTTCCGGAACGTTCAGCGCGCGCGTCCGCGTGCCGGAGCTAGACGTCGCGCCCACCCACGCCGTCGTCGCCACGCAGCGCGATCTCAGGAGCGCCGCGGCCGTCGGCTGGCCGCTCGCCGTGAGTGGCGGCGAGCCTCCGAAGACGTTCGACGCCGTGGACGCGCTTCTGCTCGACGGGCGCGCCGCCGGCGCAGCGCGCGAGAGCGTGCGTCGGGCACGCGTGCGTTGGGCCGTGGTCGCGTTCTGCGCCGTCGCGGTGCTGCTCGAGCTCGCGCTGCTCATCGTGCACGCGCGCTCTCGCGATCGCGAGCTCGACGCGCACCTCGAGCGCGAAGGCGTGCGCGGCGAAGCCGCGGCACGGCTCGCCCCGGCGCGTTCGTCGGCGTGGTTCTTCGCGCTCGCCGCGGTGGCGCTCGGGTTCCTCTTGCTCGCGATTGCCGCGGCGCTCAAGCTCGGCTGAACGCGGGCGGCTCGGCGAGCAGCCGCCGGAGCACGCGGGTCATCGCGACGGCGTCCGAAGCCGCGGCGGTCTCGCGACACGAATGCATGGCGAGCATCGGATTTCCCACGTCGACCGCGT
>DASUTR010000061.1:0-15555 GCA_036374535.1 Polyangiaceae bacterium | reverse complement strand
CGAAGCGCGACACGCGGCAGGTCCGGGTACGGCTTCACGTCGGCTGGTCGTGGCGGCGATAAGCCCACCGAGCGCAGGACGCCCGCACGCGAGTAACTCGACTCTTCGTAGAGATAGCTCGCGATATCGACGATTCGTCCTTCGCGCTCGACGACCGGCTCGACGGGGACCGCCGGCCCGCCGCGCCCGGAAGCCGCCGGTGCGGGGCGCAACGCCGCGGGAGCTCGCCGCCGTCCACCGAGCCACCACGCGGCGAGCCCGACCATGCCCAGAATTCCCGCGAGCGAGAGCGCGCGCCGCGCGCCGCGCGAACGCCCGTGCGGCCTGGCTCGTCCGAGCGCCCTTCTCGAGTACGCGGCGAGCACGGGAAGTTGCAGCGCGACGTGCACGGTGACGAGCAGCACGACCGCGTACCCGAAAAGGTAGTGCCAGTCGAACACCGGCAAGTCCATGCGCGCGACCCAGAACACTCCGAGCCCTGCCGTCACCAGCAAGTACCCGAGCAAGAAAAGCGCGACGACCACATTGAGCGCGTAACGCGACAGCGGCCGGCCGCTGAGCGCGCGCACGAGCACCCAGAGCGCGAGCGCGACGAGCGGCGTCGTGACGATGAAAAACTTCAGCACGCGTGCCGAAGGATACCGCCGCCGCGGGCGCCCGGTTCGCGGCGCGGCTAGGCTTGCGACGGTGCGGTTCGTCTCCGTGCTCGTCGTGCTGTGCGTCGTCTCGTGTCGGTCGGAACGCGACCAGCGCGCCTCACCCGTCGTCCCGCCGCCCTCCGCGGCGGCCTCCGCGAGCGCGGGGCCGCCCTCGGCGCCGCAGACCGCGCCGAGCGCGCTCCCCGCCGAGCCCGCCCGCTCTTCGAAGCTCGTGCTCGTGGCGGCAGGCGACGTGAATCTCGGGCGCGGAGTCGGGCAGCGGCTGCTGCGCGACGCGACCTTCGACCCGTTCGAGCACTTGCGCCCGTGGCTCGCAGGCGCCGATCTCGCGTTCGCGAACCTGGAGTCACCGCTCAGTGAGCAAAACGGCGAAACCGAGAGCCCCGATCGTCCCCTCGCCTTCGTCGGCCCGCCGAGCGGCGCCGCCGCGCTGGCACGCGCGCCGTTTCACGTCGTGAGCGTCGCGAACAATCACGTCTGGGACTACGGCGAGCGCGGCTTTCTCGACACGCTCGCCGCGCTCGAAGGCGCCGGCGTCCGCTACGCGGGGGCGAGTCGACGGCCGGGCGAGGAGTATCGCCCTTCCGTGCTCTTCGTGAAGGGCTGGTCGGTGGCGCTGTTCGCAGCGACGCACGTCTGGAACCCCGGGAGCTTCTCCGGCCACGCGGCGGAGGGGCGCGTCGCCTGGGCGGACACGACCCGCCTCGCCGCCGAGGTACGTCGCGCGCGGGCCGAGCACGACCTCGTGCTCGTGAGCTATCACGGCGGCCGCGAGTACTCCGACGTTCCCGCGCAGGAGCCGCTCGACATCGCCAAAGCCGTCATGGCCGCGGGAGCGGACGCCGTGCTCGGTCACCACCCACACGTTCCACAGGGGGTCGGTTGGTTCGCGGGGCGACCCGCGTTTTACAGCCTCGGTAACCTCGTATTCGGCAAGTACCGTGATCTCGAGTGGACGGCGCGGGGCTTCGTTGCGCGCCTCGTGTTCGAGAAGGGTCGCCCCGTCGCGATCGCCGCATGCCCGTATCGCATCGACGGCGCCGTGCCGCGCCCCGCCGCGGACTCAACGTGGCCGGGGTGGAGCGCGACGTTTCGCGCGTACCTGCGGCGAAGCTCGGCGTTCGCGAGCGTCGGCGGCACGGAGATCGGAGCGCCCGACGAGCTCGGATGCCTGCCGCTCACGCCGGGCTCGCGGGACCCTTCCGGCTGACGCGCGCCTCACGAACCGCGCGAGCGCCTCGAACCACACGAGCTTGTGCCGAAAGCCGGGAAAGCTCGCGTTGAGGCCGCTCGGATTCGGAACGACGAACACGCGCGCGCCCGCGAGGGTTTCGGGTTTTTCACCGGCGCCTCCGCTGCGGGGTAGGCGGAAAAACGCCTGGTACACGCTGAGCCCCACGAACGCGACGACGCGCGGGCGAAGGGCCGCGCATTTCTTCGCGAGCTTCCGGCGTCCGCGCTCGATGTCGGCGGGGGTGAGCTCGGCGGCCGAGCGCGTCGGGCGCTCGCAGAGGTTCGTGAGCGCAATGCCGAACCTCGCGAGCTCTTGGTCCTCTTCGTAGGTGAGGGCCCGCGGAATCAGGCGCGCTTCGTAGAGGAGCCGCCAGAATGGATTGCCATTCCCGGCGAAGTGGTGGCCGACCGCCCCGGAGCGGAGCCCCGGATTGATCCCGACGAGCAAGAGCCTCGGCCGGGGAGCCAGGACGTCCTTCAGGCGAGCCATGCGCTTTTCGAAGCGTGGCGCAGATTACCGAGGGCGCCGGGAACGAAAAAGTGGGCCACCCTGTCGATCCGCGCCCTGCTCGTTCGTCGCCCTCGTAGAAAGCGGGTCGTCGGGCCCGCCCCCCTCACCCCAGGAGATCCATCCCATGAGAAAGCTCGTCGTATCGGAATTCATCAGCCTCGACGGCGTCATCCAGGCCCCCGGCGGCGCGGACGAGGACACGGACAACGGCTTCTCGCAGGGCGGCTGGACGATGCCGTATTGGCACGACGACATCGGCGCGCGCTTCGGCGCCTTCATGCAAGACGTCGACGCCTTTTTGCTGGGACGGCGCACCTACATCACGCACGCCCAGGCCTTCGAGCCGATGCCCGCCGGCGACCCCTTCGGCGACATGATGAACGCGCCGGCGAAGTACGTGGTCTCGACGACCCTCGAGAAGCCCATCTGGCGCAATACCACCATCATTCGCGACAATGTCGTCGAAGCGGTTCGCGCACTCAAGGCACAAGCCGGCAAGACCATCATCACCGACGGCAGCTCGAAGCTCGTCCATACCCTCCTCGCGAACGACCTCGTCGACGAGCTCCACCTGCTCCTTTACCCCCTCGCGCTCGGCGGCGGAAAGCGGCTGTTTCCCGAGAAAGTGCAGAGGAAGTTCGCGTTGAAGGCCGCCTCGCCGTTTCCGACGGGGGTCGTGGATCTTCATTACGTGCGCGCGTGACGAGCCGCGGCGCCCCGGCTGTACGGGCGATCGAGTGAATGTGGGACACCGGCTTTCGGTGGAGTACGGAAAACCACCAAAACGAAGCACGTGAAAAAGTCCCTTAGTAATTTTCTCGGGTGACCGTCACTCAAAGCCTATGACCCTGCGCCCATCATTGAGTGCTCTCGGAACCCTCTCACTTTCGTTCATGCTCGGAGCTTGCTCCAGTAGCGAAGAAGCCGACGCCGATGTCGTGAAATTCGCGATGGTGCCGAAAACCAGCAATAACCTCGTGTTCGAAATGGGCAACGAGGGCGCGCAGATCGCCGCGCGCGACCTTTCGGCATCGAGTGGTAGCAAGGTTACCGTTGACTACATCGCCTCCGTCGAGCTCGACTCGGAGCTCGAACAAGCCAACGTGCGCAAAGCCATCGCCGACGGCGTAGACGGGCTCCTCGTCTCGTGCCTCGACGAATCGATCAACGAGCCGATCGACGAAGCCGTGGCCGCCGGCATTCCGGTCATCACCTTCGACTCGGACTGCCCGAACACGGGTCGGCTCGGTTTCTACAGCATGCAGA
Source organism: Polyangiaceae bacterium (assembly GCA_036374535.1). Classification (GTDB taxonomy): domain Bacteria; phylum Myxococcota_A; class Polyangia; order Polyangiales; family Polyangiaceae; genus PMG-095. The sequence continues at coordinate 11,886 of DASUTR010000061.1, read as the reverse complement.
GCGAAGAGACCGGCGCGCGGGGCGCGGACCTGCTCGCGGCCGCCCTCGGCAGCGGGCCGAAGACGGTTGCGATCCTGAACGGCCGTCCGGGCGCGGACAACCTCGACCGGCGGGAAAACGGCTTCCGCGAGCGCATGGCCGCCGAGTACCCGGACATCGACGTCGTGATGACGGGCAATTGCCTCGAGACCGGCGATAGCTGCGCGCCCGTCCTCGAAGACGAGATCATCGCCGCCCACCCCGATCTCGACGGCCTGTTCGTCGTCGGTCTCTGGGGCATCTTGAACGCGTGCACCTGCGACGCGAGCGCGATGAACTGCGAGTGTGACGACTCGCAGCTCCCGAATTGGAAGACGGCCGCCAAGGGCAAGCTGAAGACGGTTGCCTACGACACGCTTCCTTTCGAGATCGAGCTCATGCAGCAGGGCTACATCAGCGCGCTGATCGGGCAGAAGTACTTCGGCTGGGGCTACGATACGACGACGATGATGTTCGACCACGTGAAGTCGGATCGCGTCATCGAGGGGTTCATCGACTCGGGCTTCGATGTCGTGTGCCCGAACAACGTCGACGACATGGCCTCGAAGTGGCAAGCCAAGGATTTCCGCCGGCCACTCGCGCCCGAGTGCGAGCTCTGAGCCGAACGGCGAGCGCTCGCGCCTTTTTCACGCGGTGAGCAAGACACGGGCGCTCGCGCCTTCTTCACTCGGTGAGCACGCGGATATCGACTTCGTTCTCACCCAGGATGGCCACGTAGCGGTTCGCCCAGGTGACGGCTTCGGCCATCGACGGCAGCTCGAGCAGCGCGAATCCCGAGATCAACTCCTTCGACTCCGCGAACGGGCCGTCGAGCCAGACCCGCTTGTCTTTCGGCCCCGAGGGCAGGCGCTTGGCCTTCGAGGTGGGCGCGAGCGCCATCCGTTTCAAGAGCGCGCCTCGTTTCCGGAGCTCGTCCGCCAAAGCCGCGGTCGCTGCACGTTCTTCCGCGGACGGTGCTTCGCCGGACTCGGTCTTCGCGTCGCCCTTCAAGAGCAAGAGAAAGCGCTCGTATTCGAGCTTGCTCGGCTTTGGCATCAGCCCGAGGTCCCACGCCTCGACGACCGGTCCGATCTCGACTTCGGCACCGCCCGCCGCGCTCCGAAACCGCTCGGCGAGCTCGATCGCTTCGTCGAGCGAGCGCGTCTTCACCATGGCGATGCTCGCGACGAGCTCGTTCTCTCCCGCGTACGGGCCGCGCTCCACGGCGCCCCCCTGACCGCGCGGCTTGAGCCGCGCGCGGCGCGCGCTCCTATGGAGCCCCGCTCCGTCGAGGCATATGCCCGACTTCATGCTTTCCCCGACGAGCTCTCCCATCTCGGCGATGATCCGCTGATCGGGCGGTCCGCCCGCCTCGATCGTGGCGTCGATTTTATGCATCACCAAGCAGCGCATCGTCCGTCGCGTCTCCGGGGTCGAGCGTACTCGAGACCGACCGTCGAGCGTTCCTTTCGTCGCGGTCCGTGGAAGATTTCAATGGCCGCTCGACCGGAGCTCACGCTACCGAGGTCGTCGCGAATCTTCTGACTCGATTGCCCGATGTTCCGTTACCGTACCGGAATGGGCACGAGTCGTAAGTCCAAGCCCGAACCGGAGCTCCTGCCTCCACTCGACTTTCACCCTCCGTCGAACGGGGAATTCTGCCCCATTTCTCCGCCGCCCCGCGCCGTCGAAGCCGAACGACGCTTCTGGCTCATGGTCGAAGAGAACCATCGACGGCTCGGCATGACGCGGCGCGAGTTCGTCCAGAGCTCGTGCGGCATGGCGGCGGCGCTCCTGGCGATCAACCAGGCTGCCTGTTCGGGTTCCGGCAAGGCGACCGGCGGGGGCCGCGCGACGGGCGGGGGAGCCGGCTGTGGACCGGCCGGGTGCGGCATGGGAGCCGGCGGCACGGCCGGCAGCGGGGCGGGCGGCAACGGCGGCATGAGCTCGGGAGGCGGGGCCGGTTACGCAGTCGACGGCGGCATGACCGAGGACGCCGGAATGGCCGACGCCGGGATGATGCCGGCGGGCGACTTCGTCTTCGACGTCCAGACGCACACGTCGTCGGAGCTCGAAGCGCCGTGGGACGGAATCCCTCCGGACGAGCGAGCCCTCGATTTCATCACCCAGATCTTCGTGCAGAGCGAGACCGACGTGGCGGTGCTCTCGGGTCCTCCCGGCGCGCGCGCTCTCGGCGCTCCGAACGTCGCCGCTCGCGATCAAGTCAAAGAGCTCGTCGCGCGGCTCGCCGGTACGCGTCTGCTCATCCACGCCAACGCCGAACCGGAACGCGGCGCCGCCGAGATCGACTACATGGGCGAGCTCGCCGAAACGTACGCGCCTGCGGCGTGGAAAGTGTACCCGCACGAAGGAGCGCTACTCCTCGACAGCGACGAGTTCGGGCTTCCGTTCGTCGAACGAGCTCGCGCACTCGGCGTGCGCATGGTCGCCGCGCACCGGGGACTCTGGGACAACGGCGACCATGCCGCGAACGGAGGACCGGGCGACGTCGTGCGCGCGGCGCGAGCGGCTCCGGACCTGAACTTCCTCGTCTATCACTCGGGCTACGAGAGCAGAACCGACGAAAACCACCCGTACGATCCGGACGCCGCCAGCCATTTCGGCGTCGACCGCATGGTCCGTGCGCTCCGAGAAAGCGACATCGGACCCGACGGCAACGTGTACGCCGAGCTCGGCACGACGTGGGCCAACGTCATGACCGATCCCGATCAGGCGGCGCACGTGCTCGGCAAGCTCCTCGTCGCCCTCGGCCCGGACCGCATCCTGTGGGGCACGGACTGCGTCTACAACGGGATCCCGCAAAGTCAGATCGCCGCCTTCCGCATGTTTCGAATCTCCGAGTCGATGCAGGAGACGTACGGCTACCCGGAGCTAACGGCCGAGATCAAAGCGAAGATCTTCGGCCTGAACGCCGCGCGAATCTACGGCATCGACGTCGCGGCCACCCGCCGCGAGATCACGGCGGACGACGTCGCGATGCTGCGCACCTCGTTCCTCCACGACCCCGAGTCCGTTCCCGTACCCGATCGACGCCGCTACGAAGGGCCGAGAACGCGCCGGGACTTCTTCAAGCTACTGAAGCGCGACCGCTTCTATCGCCACGGGTAGCGCGCTTGCGCGCCGGCGATGGTCGCTTTCGGCCCTGCCCGGACGCGTTCGGCGCGGCGGTGCGCCGAGACGGTACCATCTCGCAAAACCACTCGATTACCTGCTGCACGCGGCGGCTCTGCGTGCCGGCGGCAACGCGCACGATGTAGATGGTATTCGTGAGCGGCCTGCGGTTTCCGCATTGGTATTCGAAGACTCGGCCTTGCTCGAGATCCGATTGGATGCAGTGTCGCGGCAAGACGGCAGCGCCGAGTCCCCCCACCACCATCTTGATGGCACCCTCGATGGAATTGATCTCCCCCATGCGCGGCAGGGACAGGTAGTCACGACTGTCGCCGACGTGATGGCGAAGCCACATGTTGTAATAAAGCTCCGCACCCGGATACCCGATGATCGCCTCGTCGAAGAGAGCCTCTGGTGGCATGTGATTCATGAGCTTTTCGTCCCCGCTCACGAGAACGTACTCTTCGTCACAGAAGCCATCGAATTCCAGACTCGGTCGATGCGGCCGGAAGGTCACGAACCCGAAGTCCACCCGATCCTGCATGACGAGCTCGAGCACCTCGTACGAGGGCGCGAGCGTCACGTTCAGCCGTAGGCGGGGGTGAGCGGCGCGTTTCTTCAGGAGACCGGAGAAATGCCCGGAGAACAAGCAGCTCGGCGGCATGGCGTACGACACCGATCCGCTGAGCGAATCGTTCGCTTCGTTGATGCGCTCGAAGAAGGTGTCGAGCTCGGCCATGTGTTCACGGATGTGGTTGAGCAGCGCGCGCCCCGTTTCGGTCAAAAGCACCTGTTTGCCGACTCGTTTGAAGAGCGGTCGCTCGACCTGCGCCTCGAGCCGCGCGATGTGCTGGCTCACCCCCGATTGAGTCATGTGAGCAGCGCGCGCCGCGTTGGTGAAATTCTGGACTTCGGCGGCGGCGGCGAAAGCCGCGAAGAGCTTCGGGTCAAGAAACCGTGCCTTCTTGACGAGATCGAGCATCGCGCTTCGTTTGCTACCTCGCCAGGGGTACGGAAGCCAGCTTTTGTGAGGGCCTGGAACTCCTCTTTAAAATGATCACCCGCAGTCTATCCGAGCAACGCTGAGGCGTCGCCCGCTGGCGCAGGTGTTGCTTCCGAAGGGGCCAATCGAGTTCGCATCGACGAGTGCCGACCGACCGTGACGCGCAAGACGTCGAAGCGACCCCGAGCGCCGAGCTTCTTTCCGATGGAGCAAATCTGATTGGCGATGGTTCTCGCGGATGCTCCGCGCTCTTCGGCGATTTCCGTGTACCCTCTGCCTTCGAGCAGGCGGTGCGCGACGGCGAACTCGCTCGGTGAGAGAATGCCTCGGAGCACCGCCTCGAGCCGCTCCAAAACGACGAGGCAGCGGTCGCCGGCCCGAGTCGGAAAATGTCCCGCCACGGACGCCCGCAGAGCGCCACGCCGGGCGACCGCGTGAGCGAGCAACGGCAGGGCGAGAGGAACCCGTGAAGGACAGCCCCCTACGTTCATCCGAGCAATCGAATTCTTGAGGGCGACAGCGAGCGTGGAAAAACTCACACCCTGCTCGATGGCCACGAGTTTTTGCGGGCGGCCCAGAAGAACGGAGTCGAGCGTCCTGTCGCCCAGGCCGGCGCGCCGGAGGGATTGAACGCATTCCGGCCGCTCGAGCACGAGCCAGGCGCGCTCCGCGTCGATGCCGTTGTCGTGCACGACCAAAGAGCCTCGCTTCAGGCTCGACCAGATCAGCGGGAGTAGATCGTCGGCGCCGGCGCGTCGCGACGCGCCCGAACGCAGAGCGCGCAGCCTGAATGAATCGGTAGCTGCCGTTTCGAAGCCGAGTGCCAATTTCCGCCTCTCCGAAAAAACGGACGCTGGCGCACACCGCCCGACGCCGACGCGCGCGAACGTCACCCTTCCTCTCGCCCGGCACCTCCGTTTCGCGGACGGCGCGCCGACCGAAGCGCCGCACTTTTAAGAGGGCGCGCACGCTTTGTACAAACATTTGTCTGCATCGTTTGCATCAAGGTTTCTGATGTAAACCGTCCCAAGGCGAGGACGCCTCGGTGGCCGCGATCCTCCGATCGCACGCGACTCGGGTATTCGAACGATTGTTCGACGGATCGGGCGGCCAGCCCGGACGAAGGGGACGTGGTGGTTTGAGCGACCGGCGGGTGCGCGTCCCTTTCTGCTCATGGGACGTGAGCCTGGGGCTCGGTTTCGTCGTTCCCCACGGGAGGTCGACAAAAAATGAAATCTTTCGCGATGTCAGAACGCAGTCTTTTCTCGTTCCGCGAGCGCCGGCCCTGGACGACGTCGTCGTTCATCCTGGCTTTCCTCGCCGGCTGCGGGGCCGCCGGACCGGAAGAGCTCGATGAGCTCACGGGGACGGACGAGGCCGCGCTCGAGGCAGCCGCGCAGCCGGAAGACGGCCTCGCGGAAGCGTTCGAGACGTTCGCGCGGAACTTCGCGGACAGTAACTTCGACTCCAATTACGTCGTCGGCTACGGGTTTCATGCGGGGATGAACACGGAAAGGGTCGTAGGGCCGAACGGGCTCGCCGCGAGCGGCCAAGTACTCCTGAACATGAACACCGGGCGCGTCCACGCGTCGTTGCGGAACCTTTCTCCGGGTGGAACATACGATCTCTGGCTGGTGAAAAACGTCGCCGGCGGCTCCCGAAGCGTGCTGCCGGAAGCCGGGGATCGGTTCTTCAAGGTCGGCCGATTCCAGGGCTCCGGCGACAGCCGCGAGCTCGACGTTTCGCTCGGGGTACAGGTGAACTTCGATCTCGATTTGGTGGTCGTGACTCGCGGCAACCGGACCCCGGCGCAATCGCGCATCGCGGTCGGCGAGCGCACGATTCTGGAAAAGCGCCTGTTCCGGTTCCGCCGGAGCGAGGGTCTCGACCCGGTGAACGGAGCGCTCGCGAACAACGTCGAAACCGCCGATCCCCTGGTCGCTCGCGGCGCACAGCTCTTCTTCAACGAGACCTTCGGCGGCAACGGTCGGACCTGCGGCACGTGCCATCGCGCCGAAAACAATCTCACGATCGACCCCGCGTTCATCGCCACGCTTCCCGCGAGCGATCCGCTGTTCGTGGCCGAGACGAATCCCCTGCTCGCGAACCTGGAGAATCCCGCGCTCTTGCGCGAACGCGGGCTCATTCTCGAAAACGTCGACGGCTTCGACGATCCGACGCGCAAATTCGTGATGCGCAGCGTCCCGCACACGTTGTCGCTCGGCGTCACGAACGGAATGGGATTGGCAGCCGTCGGCCCGCCCGATCATCGTTTGGGCTGGGGCGGCGACGGCGGCCCCGCGCGCAGCACCCTGCAGCAGTTCTCCTTCGGCGCCGTCATGCAGCACTTTACGAAGACGCTGGAGCGCCGTCCCGGCGTCGATTTCCGCGTTCCGACGCAAGAAGAGCTCGACGCGCTCGAGGCGTTCCAGCTCTTCACGGGTCGCCAAAAGTCCGTCGACTTCCTGTTCTCGCGGTTTCCGACGAACCCAGGCGCGTCGAACGGAGGTCTCCTGTTCCAGACCGTCGGTTGCACGTCCTGCCACGACGACCTGTTCGACTTCGGGGGCGGATTCAACGGAAACTTCGATACGGGTGTCGCAAACCTCACGCCGGACCTGATCTTCGACGACGGTTTCGGAACGCCGGGCGACCAGACCTTCAACGTTCCGCCGCTCGCAGAAGCCGCCGACACGCCGCCTTTCTTCCACAACAACGCCGTCGCGACGATCGAAGACGCCGTCGGCTTCTACTTCTCGCCGACGTTCCAGGCGTCACCCTCGGCGTTCTTCGTTGCTCGAGAGCTCGCGACGGAAGGGCAACGTGACATCGCAGCCTTCCTGCGCGTCGTCAACGCTTCGACGAACTTGAGTCAGGTGCGAAAGCGCATCGCCTATGTCGAGACACACCGGTCGCCGGGCAACACGGATCTATTGACCATCGCGCTCGCCGACGCCCGCGACGCGCGCGTCGTGCTCGCCGACCGCAATCTGAACCCGCAAGTGCGCACGCAGATCGCCAGCGCCGAAACGATTCTGCGCAATGCACAATCTCAGGCGGACAACCGCCGCCCGAACGCGATGCGCCGCGCGCTCGCACTCATCGATCAAGCCGCCTCGGGCCTCTTCACGTCCGCGCCGACGGGCGGTACCGGCGGCACCGGCGGCGTCGGCGGTGGTGCCGGGTCGCCTGCGGGGGGCACCGGCGTCGGCGGGACCTTCCCAGCGGGCGGCACCAGCGCCGGTGGCGTCGCCGGCGCGGGTGGAAGCGTCATCGCCGGCGGCACGGGTGGAAGCGCGGTCGGCGGTACCGCCTCGGGCGGCAGGCCCGGAGCGGGCGGTTCGGTCATCGGTGGAACGAGCGCCGGTGGAACGAGCGCCGGTGGAACGAGCACGGGCGCGAGGAGCAACGGCGGAGTGGGCGGTAGCGCCGGAAGTTGAGTCGCTCGAGCGGACGGCGGTCAGAACGAGAGCGTGAACACGCCGAAGTCGGCGGAGCTCTTGCTCTTCGTCTGATCGCCGTCCGTCATGATGCCCACGCCCACGAAGTCGGGCACGTCGGCACGGGCATCGCCGTCCTCGAAATGCTTGCGGAACTCCGCGCGAAGATCGACGGTTTCGGTTTGCCAGACGGAGACCGGCGCGCCCGAGCGGAGCACGATCGTGTCTTGGGCGACGAACGGATTGCGCTTGGCGTCGCAGACGGCGCCCTTCTTCGCGAGCGTCGTCCACACGTATTTCAACGTGTAGTAGCGAAGACCCCGCTTCCAGGTCGCGTAGACGACGGCAGCCGAGTCCCCTTTTCCGGAGACGCACTCGTTGCCGCCCGTTGGCAGCGTGCGGGCCCTCCAACTCCACGTGAGCTGCTTTGCGCTACGGCGGTTCGCGTCGGGCGTCTGCCAGCCCATGACGACCGTCTCGAGCGGCGGCCGGTACTGAGAACGCACGAAGCTCACTCCCTCTTCGCGAACGATCGAGTAGTAGCTCACGGGGCCCGACCGGCTCTCGACGACCCGCCAGGCGTCGGGTTCTATCCTCACGCTCGGCTGCGCCGGGGCCGGCGCCGCGACGAAGCCGAGCCCGGCCGCGAGCAGCGCGACGTGCGCAGCACGGCGCATTCGGAACGAGAGCCACATGGGGAGCCCTACATGCATAGCGCCGCGCGGTCGCATGCCAAGGCCCCCCGGCGGAGTTCGAGCACGGCAATCGGAAGGGCGGCGCGATGCGACGCGCGCTTGAATCGAGCTCGATGCGACTGTTAGAAGCGGGACCGTGACACGCTCCGCCTCGGCCTTCGAAGCCGCGATTTTTGCCGTCCTCGCACTCGCCGCCGCCGGCTGCGCCTCCCCTCCGGCGGCGCTCGGCACTCCGGGCCCGAGCGCCCCCGCCGGCAACCGAGCCGAGGCCCCAAGCGCTCCCCTCGCGCTGACGCCTCCCATGGGCTTCAACAACTGGAATGCGTTCGGTTGCGACGTGAACGAAAAGCTCATCAAAGAGACCGCCGACTTTTTCGTCTCCTCGGGCCTCAAGAACGCGGGCTACGAGTACGTCAACATCGACGACTGCTGGTCGCTGAAAGAGCGGGGCGAAGGCGGAAGGCTCGTCCCCGATCCGAACAAGTTTCCCTCCGGCATCAAGGGCGTCGCCGATTACGTGCACGGCCGCGGATTGAAGCTCGGTATCTACGGCGACGCGGGCACGAAGACGTGCGCGGGTTATCCGGGAAGCCTCGGCAACGAGAAGCTCGACGCGCAGACTTGGGCGGACTGGGGCGTCGACTACGTGAAGTACGACAACTGTTACAACCAGTCGGACGGTTCACGCGCCGACTACGTGCGTCGCTACACGGCGATGCGCGAAGCCATCGATGCCACGGGCCGGCCGATCGTCTATTCCATCTGCGAGTGGGGACAATCGAAGCCGTGGGAGTGGGCGGCGGGCGTCGGCCATCTGTGGCGAACCACGGGCGACATCACCGACGGCTGGTCGAGCGTGCGCGGCATCATCGCGATGAACGCGCCGCTCGCCCCGTACGCCGGCCCCGGCCACTGGAACGATCCCGACATGCTCGAAATCGGTAACGGCGGCATGACGCCTTTGGAGTACCGGACCCACATGAGCATGTGGGCGATGATGGCGGCGCCGCTCATCATCGGTACCGATCTGCGCAAAGCCAGCCCCGAGACGCTCGCCATCCTCGGGAATCGGGAGATCATCGCGCTCGATCAGGACGCGCTCGGCAAGCAAGCCGTCGTCGTTTCGGACGACGAGGGACGCATGGTGTTCGCGAAGCCGCTCGCGAACGGCGACGTCGCCGTCGCGCTTTACAACTCGACGGACACGCTCGCGGCCGTCCGCGCGAGCGCGAAGGCGGCGGGGTTGCCCGACGCCAGGGCTTATCGCCTGAAAGAGCTCTGGACGGGGGCGACGACGCACGCGGGCCCGACGCTCGCCGCGGGAGTCCCGGCGCACGGCGCGGTCGTGTATCGCGTGAGTGCGCTCGACGACGCGCGCAGCGTCCCGCCGACCGTCGCCGTCGGCGCGACGCTCGCGACGCTCATTCCGAGCGTGCCGGGGGGCGCGCCGCTCACGGCGACCGCGAGCAACCAGGGCACGAGCGACGCCAGCGCCGTCGCACTGTCGGTCGAGGCGCCCCAGGGCTGGAGCGTGAGCGCCCTCGACGCGAGCGGCAGCGCGCGCCTCGCGCCGGGTGAATCCCTCTCGCGACGCTTCCAGATCCGCGCGCCCGCTGACACCGGTCCGGGAAGCTACCCGGTCGCGATCAAGGCGGCGTACGTTTGGGGCGAGAAAAATGAATCCGCGTCGGCCGCGACCGAGCTCGGCGCCGCCGTCGTCGTACCACCGCCCGACGGTGTGATTCATCTGAGTCAACTCGTGCCGGTTCGGGCGAGCAGCGCGCTCGGGCCGGTGGAACGCGACATGAGCAACGGTGACGCACCCGAGGGAGACGGAAGCCTCATCACGTTGGGAAGCGTCGTCTACACGCGCGGACTCGGCACGCGCGCTCCGAGTGAAATCGTCTATTATCTCGGCAAGCGCTGCTCGGAGCTCGCGACGGACGTGGGCGTCGACGACGGACACCCGAAGCCCGGCTCGGCTTCGTTCAAGATCCTTGCCGACGATCGCGTCGTCGCGCAGGCGGGTCCCGTGCGTCCGGACGACCCGCCGCGCCCGCTCACGGCGAAGCTCACGGGCGCGACGTGGCTCAAGCTCGTGACAGAAATCGGGGACGCGGCGCTTCCCGTCGCTCCGACCGATTGGGCACGGCCGCGCCTCACGTGTGGAAAGGGCGGCTCGCCGGCGAGCGAGCTCGTGGTCTTCGATTTCGAGCCGGGCACGGAGGCCGTGAAGGTCGCGAACGCAGGCGCCGGGGGCAGCGTGAAGCCCACGACGGCGTTCCACACCGACGGCACGGGCGGCCTCGAGGTGACGGGCCCGGCGGACGGAAATTGGTTCGGGCGTTCGTTCGAAAAGCCGCTCGACCTTCGCGGAAAGTCCGCGCTGGCCTTCGACGTGAAGACGGGCGCCGTCGGCACCGTGGGCGAATTCGCGGTCGAGATCGGCCCGGACAAGAAGTGGTGCCAGGGCGGACGCTGGGCGTGGGTGAACCCGAATTCCACGAAGACGGTCAAGACGGCGATGAAAGAACTGCATTGCCCCGCGGGCACGCATTTCGATCCGGCTCAGATCCGAGGCGTCTGGGTGTTCATCAAGGCGTCCACGGTCGTGATCGATCAAGTGCGCGCCGAGTGACCCGAACGATCCGTGCTACGCAACGTTCGGCGATGAACGCTGCCCGGCTGACGACTGCGCTCGCTCTGTCGCTCGCCGCCGCGGCATGCCTCGAGGACGCCGGCTTCCACGAAGATTCCACGGCGGACTGCGAAGCGCCCGCAGCGGCTTGCGGCGCGTCCTGCGTCGAGCTCGGCGCGGATCCGGCGAATTGCGGCGCCTGTGGACGCGCCTGCGCGTCGAACGAGGCGTGCTCCGAGGGCGAATGCGTCGCCGAATGTCCGAGCGGCAGGAGCGCTTGCGCCGGAAGTTGCCGAGACATCGCCACCGACCGTGCCCATTGCGGCGGCTGCGATCGCCCGTGCGCCGCGGGGTTCGACTGCGTGGGCGATACGTGCAGCCCCGAGGACGGCGGCGCTCCGACGACGGACCGTCGCGTGCGCATCGCCGAGTCGGCGTTCACGGTGTGCGGCCGACCCATCTTCATGAACGGTGCGAACACGCCGTGGCATCGCTGGAACGATTTCGGCGGCGGCTACGACGGGGCGTGGTGGAGCGGACATTTCGCGGAGATGCACGCCGTGGGGCTCAATTCGTCGCGCGTGTGGATCACGTGCAGCGGCGAGGTGGGCATCGACATGGCGGCCGACGGCTCGGTGCTCGGGGCGACACCCGAGCACTGGGAGCACCTCGACGACTTCTTCGCGATCGCGGAGGAACGCGAAATCTACGTGATGGCCACGTTGATCTCGTTCGACCATTTCGAGAGCGGATCCCAAGCGAGGTGGAAAGCGTGGATCGCGAGCGACGCCGCGATCGATTCGTACGTCGAGAACTACCTCGTCCCCTTCCTCGAGCGTTACGGCGAGAACCCGTACCTCTGGTCCATCGATCTCGCCAACGAGCCCGACTGGGCCTACGAGCGCGAGGGTATCTCGTGGGAGCGCCTGCGCGCGTACTTCGCTCGTGCGGCTCGCGCCA
>DASUTR010000060.1:0-8185 GCA_036374535.1 Polyangiaceae bacterium | reverse complement strand
GAGCGTACGGTGCATGTCCGCGTTCGGCTCGCCTACGCTGAACCCGCCGAGCGCCAAACCGTCGAGCGGCAGACGGGCAAGCACTTCGGCGTGCTGGCGACGAAGCTCGACGTCCGTGCCGCCCTGGACGATTCCGAACAGCGCTTGTCCCGGGCGTCTCGCGGCGAGACAGCGCTCCGCCCAGCGGGTCGTCCGCTCGACGGCGGAAAGAACCGCCGCACGCGGCGCGCCGGCCGGCGGGCACACGTCGAGCTGCATCGCGATATCCGAGCCGAGGAGCCCCTGCACTCGCATCGCCTCTTCCGGCGACAAGAGGAAGCGCGTGCCGTCGAGGTGCGAGGAAAATTCGAAACCGTCCTCACCGACGCGCACGCGCGGGGACAGCGAGAACGCTTGAAAGCCGCCCGAATCGGTCGCGATGGGCAGGCGGATGCGCGAAAAGCCGTGCAGCCCGCCGTGCTCGGCCACCACCTCCGCTCCTGGTCGCAAGAGCAGATGGTACGTGTTCATGATCAGCATCCTCGCGCCCGTGCGCTCCACTTCTTCCGCGTCGAGTCCCTTCACCGTCGCTTGCGTGCCGACGGGCATGAACGCCGGCGTCGGAACGCTGCCGTGCTCGGTATCGATGACGCCGGCGCGCGCCGCGCCCGACGTCGCTTCCACGCGGAAGCCGATCACGCTCGCCTCGGCAGCCACATCGCGTCCCCGTACGAGAGAAAGCGGTAGCCGTGCTCGAGCGCGACGCGATACGCGGCGAGCACGGCGTCGCGGCCCACGAACGCGGCGACCAGGGCGAGCAGCGTGCTCTTCGGTTGGTGGAAGTTCGTGAAGAGCGCGTCGACGACGCGGAAGCGATAGCCCGGCTGAATGAGCAGACGCGTCTCGCCGTTCACGGCGCGCACCTCACCCGGCCGTTCGGGGTCGGCCGCGCTTTCGAGCGCGCGCACGACGGTAGTCCCCACCGCGATGACCGGCGCGCGCCGCACGCGCGCCGACGCGATGCGACGCGCGAGCTCCTCCGTCACCGAGAACGTCTCGGAATGCATCGGATGCCGATCCAAATCGTCCGCGGTCACGGGCCGGAAGGTGCCGAGTCCGATGTCCAGGGTCAACGTGGCGCGCTCGATGCCCCGCGCATCGAGGCGCGCGAGCGCCTGGGCCGTGAGGTGGAGCCCCGCGGTGGGCGCCGCCGCCGACGATGTTCGGCGAGAGAACACGGTTTGGTAGCGCTCTCGGTCAGCGAGCTCGTCGTCGCGACGAATGTACGGCGGCAGCGGCACGTGACCGTGGCGCTCGAGCCATGCCTCGACACCACCGGAAGCGAGCGCGCGCACTTCGAGCACGCCGCCCTCGCCGATCGCGAGGACTTCCACGTCGAGCTCGGCCGCCGTGAGGCGTGCACCGACCTTGATCGGACGGTTGGCTCGTGCGAGCGCGCGCCAGCGCTCGGCGGGCGCCTCCTCGAGAGGGCCGAGCGCCTCCAGGAACAAGAGCTCCACGCCACCTCCCGTTTCGGCCCTGCGCGCGAACGCACGAGCGCGACGCACACGCGTATCGTTCACGACCACGAGCGCGCCCTCGGGCACGCGGTCCGCCCAATCGGCGACGCGCGCGTGCTCGATGTTTCCTCCGTCGAGCACGAGCAGGCGCGCCGCGTCGCGTTCGGGCAGCGGCCGAACGGCGATGGCGCTCTCGGGTAAGTCGTAATCGAAGAGCTCGGTCTGCACAGGAATCGGAAGGCTGGCCCGGCGCGCGCTCCGAAGGTCGCTAGGTTCCCGTGATGCCGAGCCGCGTCATCTTGCGCCAGAGCGTCGTGGGGCTGATGTCGAGCTGCTGCGCGGCTTTGTCCCGGCTTCCGTCGTTGCCGCGCAGCGCTGCTTGGATTGCTTGGTGCTCCGCCTCGTCGACGATGTCGGCCAACGAACGACCGGCCGTACCGCGCTCCTTGCGCGTATCCTCCGGCAGAATGTCGTCGATGCCGATGACGCCGCTCGTGCAGAGCGCGACGGCCTGCTCGACCATGTTCTCGAGCTCACGCACGTTGCCGGGGTACGGATACTCCTGGAGGCGCTCCATCACGCCGTCGCCGAGACGCGCCCGCCTGCTCATCTTGCGCGTGTATTTTCCGATGAAGAACTCGACCAAGAGCGGAATGTCTTCGGGGCGCTGGCGCAGCGGCGGCAGCACGAAACGCGCGACGTTCAGGCGATAATAGAGGTCCTGCCGGAAACGCTTCTCGCTCACGGCTTCGGTGAGGTCCACGTTGGTGGCCGCCACGACGCGCAGGTCCACGGTGACGGGCTTGTTCTCCCCCACGCGCCGGATCTCGCCCTCCTGAATCGCGCGCAAGAGCTTCGCCTGGAACGCGGGCGTCGTCTCGGCGATTTCGTCGAAGAAGAACGTGCCGCCGTCGGCCTCTTCGAACAAACCCTTGCGCGCACTCACGGCACCCGTGAACGCGCCGCGCGCGTAGCCGAAGAGCTCGCTTTCGAGCAGCGTCTCGGTGATGGCGGCGCAGTTCACCGTGACGAACGGGCGGTGCGCGCGTTTGCTGTTCGCGTGGATGGCGCGCGCGACGAGCTCTTTGCCCGTCCCGCTTTCGCCCGTGATGAGCGCGGTCGCGTCGGTCGGCGCGATCTTGACGACGCGCGCGAGCACGTCGCGGATCGCCTGGGAGCGCCCGACCACGTTTTCCAGGTGGTAGCGCTCCTTGAACTCCTGGGCGAAAAGCTGCATCTGCCCGTGCAGCCGGCGGCTCTCGAGCGCCTTCTGAACCTTGACGGTGAGCTCCTGCTCGGTAAACGGCTTCTGGATGTAGTCGAAGGCGCCGAGACGCATCGCCTCGACGGCGCTCTCGATCGTGCCGTACGCGGTCATCACGATGACCTCCGTCATCGGTTGCGTCTCTTTCACGCCCCGCAGCACCTCGATGCCGTCGTGGTCCCCCATGCGGAGGTCCGTGATGACGATGTCGTAGGCGCCCGTCTGCACGCGCTCGCGCCCCTCCATGCCGTCGGCCGCCTCTTCGACCTCGTAGCCCGCGCTGCGCAACATCAGCGCGAGCGTCGTGCGCATGTTGCGCTGGTCGTCGACGACGAGAATCTTGCCGGCGTGCGGTGGCACGTTATCGACGTTGTCGCTCGAAGCACCTTCGCTTCGGATGGCGGAGGCTTCTTGAGGCGTGACTTCCTCCTCGGACGTGCCGCTCGGCGGCGAGTCAGGTGTAGCCGCTCGCTTGGACGGGTTCCAGCCCCATCCTCGAGAATCCGGTGAAAAACGGGGAAGCTCGCCGGCGGAAGCGCTCCGCGGCCGGCCTTTCGGCCCTTTCGGTGGCGCCCGACCGGTGCCTAGCGGCCGTTCATGTACAGCACGACGAGCGCAATGACGATACCGGCGAAGCCGACGGCGTACCCGACGAGCGCGACGCCGCGATTGGGATCAGCCACGGCCCGCACCGAGTGCGCGCTCGGCGGCGCGACCCCGCCCATCGAGGTTCCCGTGGACGAGGGCGCGGAGACGCCCGAAAGACCCGTCCCGGTGACGACGCTCACGCCCGACACCGTGATCTTTTCCCGGTTCGTCGGCGTGAACGCCGGCTCGCTCGAGAGAAGCTCCTGCGGCATGGTCCCCGCGCTGATGGACCTGAGGGCGCCGCGAACGGCCTTACGCCGTTGCTCGATACGCTGCCCGACGACCCGCTTGAGAAGTCCGGCGATCCCGCTCTGCGCGACGACGATGCGCTGCGACTTCAGATAGCTCCGAAGGTCGTTCTCGAGCTCGGCCGCCGTCTGGTAGCGTGCCTGGGGATCGCGCTCGAGCGCGCGAAGCACGATTCGTTCGAGCTCGAGGGGATACGAGGGATCGAGCGACGAAGGCCGCGGCACCTGGGCGGAGATCACGAGCCGGAGTGTTTCGATATCCGTCTCGCCGCGAAAGAGCCGCCGGCTCGTCGTGAGCTCGAACAGGACGATACCAACGGAGAAAACGTCGCTGCGGCGATCCACGGGTTTGCCGCGCGCTTGCTCGGGCGACATGTACCCGAACTTGCCTTTGAGCTGCCCGGCGCGGGTCGCTTCGCTCACCCTGCCGACGGCCTTGGCGACGCCGAAATCCACGAGCTTTACGAAGCCGTTCGTACCAATCAGAATGTTGTGCGGCGAGATGTCGCGGTGAACGACCCCGCGAAGCTTGCCCGCTTCGTCGCGGAGCTCGTGCGCCGCATGGAGACCGGCGCTGGCGTCTGCGATGATCTTGACGGCCATCTCCGGGGGAATCGCGCGACGCTTACCGGCCTCGGCGATCACCGTGTGGAGCGACTCACCCTCCACCCACTCCATGCTCATCCACATTACGCCGTCGTGCTCGCCGACGTCGTAGACCTGAACGACGTTCACGTGACGGATGCTCCGCACGAGCCGGACCTCGTCGAGGAACATGCGGACGAACTCGGATTCTTCGGCGAGCTCCGGCAACATGGCCTTGACCGCAACGAGCCGATCGTCCTTCGGATGCTTGGCGCGTTCGCGCGCGACCCAAACGGTCGCCATGCCTCCCCGCCCGATGCGGACCAAGAGCTCGCTGTCGCCGAGCTTGGACCCTTGCTTGAGCTCCTCGGTCATGGAGGGGGGCGGAACCCTAGCGCTTTTTTTGGACCATTCCGCTCCTTCTCGCAAAAGCCGAGGGTCCGCCCAGGGGGCCCCCCGCTACCCTTCCCCGGGGCGCCACGCACCCGCGGACCCCCGCCTGCGCCGCCCTCGCAGCTCACATTTCCCCGAAAATGCCCTCGCAGGGGGGCCATTCCAAGATTAGAGTCCGCGGCGCCTCGGCCGGATCGGTGGGGCGGCTCGGAAGAGCCGGGCGGGGGGTCATTCGACGACGGCCCAAGCAAGAAAGAAACTCGGACGAAGTCATCATGCAATCATTGCGAGAACAGCTGGGCACGGGCGACAAACGCGGGAAGGTGATCGACGACGCTTGCGACGTGCTCGAGCAAGAAGTCGCCGACAAGTCTGGCCTCACGGGAATCGCCATCAAGACCGCTTACAAGGTCGTAAAGGGAATTCGCCCCGGATTCGTTCGCGAGGTGGTCGATGGTTTGCTCGACGAGTTCCTCGACGCCGTCGAGCCGCTCTATCAAGAGGCCGTCGCCAGCAAACGACCACCGGGAAGCGCGATTCGCGACAACCCCTCGCGCGTCGCCGACGCGTTACTTGCCGTGACCGATCGTAAGGCCGAGAAGGCGAAGAGCCCGGTCCTGAAGTCCGCGTATGAAAAACTCCGGGGTAGCGCGAAAAAGCAGGTCGAGGCCGCCTGCCCGCGCTTGGCTGGCCTGGTCGATCGGCACGCCGCGGCCGCCTAGTGCAAATTTGACATCGCCGTCGAGGGGCCAAAACTCATCGAGTTTCGATATGACCATGAACTCCACGCCCGAGTCGGGCTCTTCCTCCGCTCCTTCCGAAAACCCCAAGCGCGAAGTCATCCGAGGCGCCGTCGTGCGGTTCGCCGGCGATTCCGGTGACGGAATGCAGGTGACCGGCGATCAATTCACGGCGGCGGCAGCGCTCGCGCGCAACGACCTCGCGACGTTTCCGGATTTCCCGGCGGAAATTCGCGCGCCCGCCGGCACGACCTACGGGGTCTCTGGCTTTCAGGTGCATTTCTCGTCGCAAGACGTGTTCACGCCGGGCGACGCGCCGGACGTGCTCGTCGCGATGAACCCAGCCGCCCTGCGCACGAACTTGCGCGACCTCAAGAAGGGCGGTCTCGTCATCGTCAACAGCGGCACCTTCAGCGCCACGAACCTGAAGAAGGCCGGCTACGACGTGAGCCCCCTCGAGGACGGCTCGCTCGACGGCTTCACGGTCCTCTCGATCGACATCACGAAGCTCACGCTCGCGTCCGTGAAGGACACCGGCCTCTCCAACAAGGAGGCCCACCGGTGCAAGAACTTCTGGACCCTCGGGCTCATGTTCTGGATCTACAGCCGTCCGCTCGAGCCGACGGTGAAGTGGGTCGAGTCCAAGTTCGGCAAGCGGGCCGACTTGGTCGCGGCCAACATCGCCGCCCTCAAGGCCGGCCACGCCTACGGCGAAACCGCCGAGGTGTTCCAGCAGCGCTACGAGGTACCGCCAGCACCCGTCGAAAAGGGCGTGTACCGGAACATCGGCGGCAACACCGCCACCGCGCTCGGACTCATCGCGGCCTCGCAGCAGGCGGGCTTGCCCATCGTGCTCGGCGCCTACCCCATCACGCCGGCGAGCGACGTGCTCCACGAGCTCAGCAAATACAAGCACTTCGGCGTGCAAACGATTCAAGCCGAGGACGAGATCGCGGCCATCTGCACGGCCATCGGCGCTTCTTACGCCGGTAACCTCGGCATCACGAGCACGAGCGGTCCCGGCATGGCGCTCAAGATGGAGGCCATCGGCCTCGCCATCATGGTCGAGCTGCCGCTCGTCATCGTCAACATCCAGCGAGGCGGGCCAAGCACGGGCTTGCCGACGAAAACCGAGCAGGCCGACCTTCTGCAAGCCGTCTACGGCCGCAACAGCGAAGCGCCGCTCTGCGTCATCGCGGCGTCGACGCCGGGCAACTGCTTCACCATGGCCCTCGAAGCAGTACGGCTCGCTACGAAGTACATGATGCCGGTCATTCTGCTCACCGACGGCTATCTCGCGAACGGCGCAGAACCCTGGAAGATCCCCGACGTCGCGAGCCTGCCGAAGATCGACGTGAAGTTCCGAACCGAGGCGGAAGGCTTCCAGCCGTTCCTGCGGGACCCCGAAACGCTCGGTCGCCCCTGGGCGATCCCGGGAACACCTGGGCTCATGCATCGCATCGGCGGGCTCGAGAAGGATTTCGACACGGGTCACATCTCGTACGCCCCCGAAAACCACGAGCGCATGGTGAAGACCCGCGCGGCGAAGGTCGCGGGCATCGCGAACGACATTCCGGACCTCGAGATCGAAGTCGGCGACGCCGAAGGGCGCTTGCTCGTCCTCGGCTGGGGTTCGACCTACGGCTCGATCCGCGAAGCCGTGCAGCGCTGCCGTGATCGCGGGCTCAGCGTTTCCCACGCGCACCTGCGCTACATCAACCCCTTCCCCAAGAACCTCGGCGACGTGCTCAAGCGGTTCGAACGCGTGCTGATCCCCGAACTGAACCTGGGCCAGCTCGTGAAGCTCGTTCGCAGCACCTACCTCGTTCCCGCGGAGAGCTTGCCCAAGGTTCAGGGGCAACCGTTCAAGATCTCGGAGCTCGAGGACAAAATCCGCCAGATCCTGGAGAGCTGAAAGAAGCCATGTCCAACATCATTCAACCCGAAAAGCTCACGAAGAAAGATTTCGAGACCGACCAGGACGTGCGCTGGTGCCCGGGCTGCGGTGACTACTCGATTCTCGCCAACGTCCAGCGTGTCATGCCGGAGCTCGGCATCGCCCGGCACAACATCGTGTGGGTGAGCGGCATCGGCTGTTCGAGCCGCTTTCCGTATTACATGAATACGTACGGGTTTCACACGATCCACGGTCGCGCGCCGGCGTTCGCGACGGGCATCAAGATCGCGAATCCCGAGCTCTCGGTGTGGATGGCGACCGGTGACGGCGACGGGCTCAGCATCGGCGGCAATCACCTGCTCCACGTGATTCGCCGGAACGTCGACATCAAGATCCTGATGTTCAACAACCGCATCTACGGCCTGACGAAGGGCCAGTACTCGCCGACGAGCGAGGTCGGCAAGGTGACGAAGAGCACCCCCGCCGGTTCCGCCGATTTCCCCGTCGACCCGGCGAGCTTCGCGATGGGAGCCAACGCGACGTTCGTCGCACGCTCCATCGACACGGCGGCTCAGCATCTCGGCGACGTGCTCCGCCGGGTGGCCGCTCACACCGGCACCGCGTTTCTGGAGATCTACCAGAACTGCAACGTCTTCAACGACGGCGCCTTCGACTCGTTCACCGACAAGGCGGTACAGAGCGAGCGGCAGATCCGCGTCGAGCACGGCAAGCCGCTGCTGTTCGGCGCGAACAACGAGAAGGGTCTCGTCTTGAACGCGAAGACGCTCAGTTTCGAGGTCGTGTCCGTGGGTGAAGGAGGCCGTCCGCTCGAGGACATCTTGGTGCACGACGAAACGAACCCGGCGTTCGCCCAGCTCCTCGCCCGGATGCCCTACCCCGAGTTTCCGGTC
>DASUTR010000059.1:0-2525 GCA_036374535.1 Polyangiaceae bacterium | reverse complement strand
CAAGCGGAGCAGCTCTCGAGGGTCCAAGAAGCCCCTGGAATCCGCCTTGAACCGCGTCGGCTCGTCGTCTTGAGGCAGGGAGAGCCGTCGCTGCTCTCGCTCGAGGTGTCGGTTTCGGCGCCCGAAGAAAACGAATCTCCGGACGACGCGCTCGACGCGGACGAGCTCGAAGTCGAGCTCGTGCCCTATGGTCGTTCGTACGCAGCCGTCGTCAGCGTACCGTTCGTGCGCGACGATCTCGGCGATCGCCTGCTCGAGGTGATCGACTCGCTCACGTCCGACGGCCCCCCGGAAGGGCTCTTGCTCGACCTCCGGGGCAACGCCGGCGGCTCCATGGACGGTGCGACCGACGCGCTTTCGGTATTTCTGCCGGGCGTTCCCGTGTTTCCTCTTTTTCATTCGGGTCGCATGGTGGAGGTTCTGTCGACCCGACCCGGAGCGTCGAACCGCTTCCACGGTCCGCTCGCCGTTCTCGTCGACGGCGCAACCGCGAGCGCGGCCGAGATGATCGCGGGAGCGCTCGATCGCTATCGCCGCGCCGTCGTGCTCGGGCAGAAGACGTACGGCAAGGGCTGCGTTCAGGAGTACTTCGACGACGATGCGGGTGCCGGCGTCCTCCGGCTCACGACGCGCCTCTTCACGTTTCCGGACGGGTCGCCCGTGCAACGCCGCGGACTCGAACCGACGATTTTACTTCGCATGCCCCGTCCGCTCGGCCACGAGGCGGACGTTCCGGGCGCGCTCGGGGGCATCGAGGGTCCTGACGTCCGCGTAGCCTTGCCGGCGGCGCCGGCCTGGCCGGGCACTTCAGGGCGGCTTGGCCCCTGCCGCGAGCCTTTCATTTGCACCGCCCTCGGGCGGGTGGCCCGGGTGCCAGCCCAGGCATTTCGCAGCGATTTCAGTGCGAAAGGACGCCGTCGCGGCGACTCGAGCCGGCGCTGATCGGAGCGCTCGGCGAAAAGTGATGCTAGCCTGCCGCGACCGTTCGGCCACGCCATGAGCTCGTATTCCGAGCATCCTATCGAGGGTGCCACCATCGAGGTAGAAATTGGGGGCGGCCGGGGAAACGGGCGCGGTCCCGGTCCCGGGCCGGAACCTGTCGTTTATCCCGTCGACCTCGAAGAAGGGCGCATCGATCCCGACGCCGCGAAGGTGGTGCGAAGGCTCGTCCGCCAGGGGCACGAGGCCTACCTCGTGGGAGGTGGCGTTCGCGATCTGCTCGTCGGACGTTCGCCCAAGGATTTCGACGTCGCGACGAGCGCTCGTCCGGACGACGTGCGCCGTCTTTTCAAGAATTCGCGCGTCATCGGACGGCGCTTCCGGCTCGTGCACGTGCTCTTCAGCGGGCGCAAGGTGATCGAAACCGCGACGTTCCGTCGCGCACCCGAACAGGAAGAAGGCGAGAGCGACGACATCCTGATTCGCAACGACAACGTGTTCGGCGAGGCGTACCAGGACGCGGCGCGACGCGACTTCAGAATCAACGGGCTCTTCTACGATCTCGAACGACGCGAGGTGCTCGACTGGGTCGGCGGCATGCCCGACATCGAACGTCGCACCGTCCACACCATCGGCAATCCGCTCGTGCGCTTTCGCGAAGACCCCGGGCGCATCTTGCGCGCCATCAAGTTCTGCGCCCGGCTCGATTTCGGCATGTCTCCGGACGTGTACGACGCGATCGTCGCGTGCCGCGGGGCGCTCGCGCGGGCGGCCAAGCCTCGGCTGTTCGAGGAGCTCTTGCGGCTTCTCCGTGAGGGCGCGGCACACCGATCATTTTGGCTCCTCTGGGAAACGGGAGTGCTCGACGTGCTGCTTCCGGAGCTCGCGACGTACCTCGCCGACTTGCCGGAAGGCGACGACACGCTCTGGCGGCTTCTCGACGAGGTCGATCGCCGGACGAAAGAGCGCGGTGAGCCGCTCGACGAGGTCGTGCTCATTGCCATGTTGCTCATCGAGCCGCTGCGCGAGGCCTGTATCGGAGCGCGCGATCGCGTCGAAGCGGCCTATCGTTTTCTCGAAGCGATCGTCGATCGCTTGAACGTGCCACGCCGCATCGCCGAGCCGGTTCGACGAATTACAGCGATCTTGCCGCGCATCGAAGCAGGGCGCACCGGTCGTTTCGCGCGGACGAGCCTCTATCCGGTGGCTCACGAGATTGCCTCTCTCTACGCTGCCGCCCAGGGGCGCGAGCTCGCCGACGTTCCAGCACCGACGGTTCCGCTCGCCACTGCGCTCGCCGCAACCCGTGGCCGCCGCCGCCGGCGGCGTCGCTGAGCTCGTCTCGGCCTCGCAGGCGTGCTCGAGCTCGGCTAAGCTCGCAGGCGATGGTTCGGTGGAGGACTTCGGCTTCGCTTTTAGGTCTTTGGATCGTCGGCTGTAGCTTCTTCGAGTTTCCGGCACCCGAGCGTGCGCCCGAAGGCAGCGGCGGCTCGACGAGCAGCGGGGGGAAGACGAGCGGCGGGGCATCCGGCGTGAGCGGGACGGCCGGAATGACGGGCGGAGACGGTTCGGGCGGGGCGGGCGGC
>DASUTR010000058.1:0-7302 GCA_036374535.1 Polyangiaceae bacterium | reverse complement strand
GTCGTCGGCGCTCAGGCCGAAATCGTTGTTCGAGCTCCCAATGCGGCAACGGAGTGGACCGCAACCGTCAGGTTCACGTCCAGCAGTGCGGCCACCGCATCCTGGCCGGCACTGAGAAGCGGCATCCTCGTTTGCGAAAATCCACTGTTCGTCGCGACGGGGACCGAGTCGACGGTGCTCGCCGAACAGACGATCCCGCTCTCGCGCGCGGTCAGCGGAGGTTCGGGAGTAGCAGGAATGGCGGGAGCTTCCGGCTTCGGCGGCTTCGGCGGCATTGCCGCCGGTAACGGAGGCTTGGGCGGAGCAGCGGGAAGCGGCGGATCCGCAGGTGGGCCCGCGGTGACCGACCTCGGAGAATCGTGCAGTATCGAGATGTGCATGGAGTCCTCGACCTTTTGCTACGCGACGGCGCAGCAAAGTTGTGACAGCGGTCTCTGCACGGGTTCCGGACCGTCGGGTTTTTGCTCGAAGTCCTGTCAGGGCGACGGAGATTGCGTCGGAGGGAGAGTCGCAATGCGCTGTGTGACATCGTGCACGGCGACGCCCATGGAGTTCGCGGCCCAGCTTCGAGAGCGCTGCTGGGACGAAATGACGTACCCGGAGGTCGCCAGTTTCTGCGGCGGCTGACGGGGAAAGGAAAGGGACCGAATGTTCAGAGACTCACTCGTCACCGTGCTCTTGTCGTCGATTCCGCTCGCATGCGGCGGTTCGGTGCAGCTCTATCCGGGCCCTGCGCTTGCCGATTCCGAGGTCGCGGCCGTAGATGTCTCGGCTCTTGAGAACGTCAAGATCGACGGCAAACCCGTAGCCGCCAACACCGCCTTGATCCTACCGGGGCGTCACCGCGTTAGCGGTTTCGGCGAGGTGAGCGGTGCTCGTTACAAAGCTGCGATCTCCTTCGAGGTCGAGAAAGGACGAGACTACACCGTCGGTATTTTCTGGATGCCCCGAGACGTTTCGCGCGACGGCAGCCGAGACCCCGATGCGCCCGTTCTAATGTCCCCGGTTCTGTCCGTCGATGAAGACCTAGGCGGGAACTCGGATTTCAGGGTCGTTAGTACCGAGGTAGGCGATAACCAGCGCTGCAGCGCGCCGGCTGCCGACGAGAAGCGCTGTCCCGATTGACGGCGTGAAACGACAGTCGCCGGCCGCCACCCAAAATCTTGCCTAGGGTGCGCTGGCACGACAGCGCGATTCCGAAAAGCGAGGAAGCGCGCAGAAAAACCGAGAGCGACGTCAAGATTTTTCGAGCTGCCGCATCGTGACGCCGAGTGGGCGCGGCACCGGTAAGAGCGACGACTTTTGAGACGGGCGGGAGTGCTCAGTACGAGCTCAGGCGCGTTCGTCTCGACGCGCGCCCGATGGGTCGCTTCGGTCAGCTGCGTGGCACGCTGAGCCCGTGTGAAGCAGGGCTCGTGCGCAGCGTATCGAGCGTCGCGCTACGGAAACTGCTGATTCTCGAAGCAGACCCGGCGCACGAAGCGCCGGAGCGTCGAGTGGCGCTCGGTGTCGTAGAAGTGCCGCGCGGCAGCGAGCGAACGATCGCCCGGGTACTCGATGCAGTCGGCGATGATCGCGTAGCCGGCTCGCATCTTCTCCACGTCTTCGGGATCGAGCTTCTCGTACTCGACGAGCGCCTCGCGCATCTCTTTCGCCTTGCGAAATGACATGAGATCGTCGAGCCGTTGGTTCAGCGCGTTGATGGCGTAAATGCGCTTGTGCTCGGGCGTGAACGGGTGCGGGTGCATGCCGGGCTCGTGCGGGTCGTCGGGGTGCGGCCCGACGACGTTGAGGCCGTCGTCGGGCGGCTCCGCGGACGGGCGTTCTGCGGCGCTCGGCCGCGCGGGGGGAGCGGGGCGGACCGGTTCGGGCGGAGGCGCGGCTTCGACTGCTTCCTTCGGGGGCGTCGCGTTCGCGCGCGGCGGACGCTTGCCCGGCGAGGAGAGCCAAAACCAGACGGCGACGGCCGCCACGAGGGCGATGCCGATGCCGATGAACCAACTCTTGGGAGTCAGAGTGCGCCGAAAAAGCTAGATCACTGCTTCGTGACCGTCCAGGTCACCGTCTTCCGCGACTTCGCCCAGTTGTTGCGGCCGAACGTGGTGCCGGTCCGCTGCTTCACGAGGTCCATCGTCGCGTTGTCGTAGGCCGTGGCCGTCACCATGTGCGTGCCGGCCGGGAGATTCGCCGCGCCGATGTTGTACGTCGGACCACCGTTCATCGCGACGACGGTGCCGTTCACCGCCCAATCGACGCTGATGACGGCCGGGTCGATGAGCGCGAGCGAGAGCGTCGTCGGGTTCGTGACGGCGCCGGCCGGTGGCGTCACGGCGTCCCACGGATCGTCGATGCGCGACCAGATGTCGAAGATCATCTTCTCGCGCGACGGGGCGTTGAAGCTCGTGTTCACGTTGTTGCCGAAGAGGCTGTTCATCATCGAGTTCGCGGTCGGACGATATTGTCCCGAGCCGACGTAGCGGCTTCCCGACCACGTGCCGTGGAGGCCCGTCGCACCCGTCTGCGTGAAGCCGATCCACGGCGTCCACTTGTCGTCGGTGGTCATCGGGTTACCGGCCGAGTTCACCTCGCCGTAGTTCGTTCCGCTCGTGCCGCTGCCCATGGTGTTCATGCCGCAGCTAGCGCCCGTGCAGTCGCCGTACTCGTCGGCGAGGCGATGGAAGCCGTGGCCGCCTTCGTGGAGCGCCGCGCCGGCCGCGTCGCGGTTGCCGCCGGACCAGAGCATCAACGACGAGCCCGTGTTCCACCAGCTCGAGCCGTTCAGGACCACGGCCTTCCACGTGAACTCCATCTGCGAGGGGAGATTCTGCGAGATGGCGCTGTTGACGGCACTCGAGTTGCACGTCGCGAGCCGGCTCGAGTCGCTGCCGCAGCAGCCGAAGGTGCTCGAGCCGCAGATGGGCGTGCTCGGGATGCGGAGCACGCAGATGTTGATGAATTTTCGATAGCGAAGGTACGGCTGACCGATGGGATCGCTCCACATCTTCATCGTCATCGCTTGCAGGTGCTGATCCAGCGTGCCGCCCTGAGCGAGCTGAGTCTCCGAGTAGCCGTCCCCGACGATCACGTAATTTACGCGGTTCGTGATGGGTCCGTTGCTCTCGAGCGCCGTGCCCTTGCCGCCGCAATTCAGCATCGGCGCCGGACCGCCGCCGCCCGCGCCGCCGGGAACGAAGCTGCCGCCGACGCCCATGCCGCCCTTACCGCCGGGCGCTCCGCCCATACCCGCCGTGCCGCCTGTCGCAGCCGCGCCGCCGGTCCCGCCCGTCGGAGCTGCACCCGCGGTACCGCCTGTCGGGGCTGCGCCTCCAGTTCCTCCCGTCGGAGCCGCGCCACCCGTCGGCGCGGCGCCGCCCGTCGGAGCCGCGCCACCCGTCGGAGCCGCGCCACCCGTCGGAGCCGCACCGCCCGTGGGCGCCGCGCCGCCCGTGGGCGCTGCACCGCCCGTCGGCGAGCCGCTCGCGCCGGCTGAGCCGCCCGTGGCGCCTCCTTCATCACCGTCGACGGGACCCGAGCAGCTCGCGAGGAGCGGGATCACGACCGCGGCGCAGTAGAAGGAGAGCGAAAGGGGACGGGAACTCATGGCATGCCTCCAGTGAAGAAGGGCGATGCTCGCGATGTCTCGGATCGCTCAAGTTTCGGTTTGGCCGCGTTCTTACCGTGCGAGCGGTCGAACGAACTCCTTCGTTTCGAGCATGCGGAGAAATTTCGAACCGAACCGCAACCGTTTCTGCGCCGAAACGCCGGGCCGTTGCGCTCGGATGCGTGCGCGGGCGTCTAAGAATATTCCGTGATATGGCTAGCCATATGAAGACGACCGTACAGATTTCAGACCCCCTGCTCGCGAGGGCCAAGGTCGTCGCGCGCGAGGCAGGAACCACGCTCGCTGCGCTCGTCGAAGAGGGGTTGCGCCGCGTCGTCGACGAACGGAGTAAAAAGCGCCGCGCCTTCAAGCTCAAGCGTGCATCCGTCGGGGGGAAGGGTTTGAACGAGGAGTACGCGAACGGATGGACCGAGATTCGTTCCGCGATCTACGAGGGGCGGGGGGGATGATCGCCGTCGACACGAACGTCCTCGTTCATGCGCATCGCGAGGATTCGGAGTGGCACGCGCCGGCGGCGGCAGCGGTCGAACGACTCGCCGAGGGCGTTCGGGCGTGGGCGATTCCATGGCCCTGTCTGCACGAGTTTCTCGCGATCGTGACCCATCCGCGGATCTTCCGGCCCCCGTCGACTCTGCCGCAAGCGCTCGAGCAGGTTCGAGCTTGGCTCGAGTCGCCGTCGCTCGTCTTGCTTTCGGAGTCGGGCGCGCATCTCGACACACTCGAATCGATGCTCACGGCGAGCCGCTCCGTCGGGCCGCGCGTCCACGACGCTCGCGTCGCGGCGTTGTGCATGGAGCACGCCGTGGACACGCTGTGGTCGGCCGATCGAGACTTCGCGCGATTCCCCGACCTATCCGTCGAAAATCCGCTGGTCCAGCCGAGATAGTGGAACGCCGCGCGGCGCCGGGCAACGCGGTCGCCCCGAAGAAGACTCAGGAAAGCGGTACGTCGAGCCCGGCGAGCTGCATGACGCGGAGCGCGTTACCGGCTTTCACGGGGCCTTCGCGAAGCTTGTAGTCGAACGTCATCTTCCCGCCTTCGACGGTCTCGCGGAAGTGCACGAGCCGGACGTGGCTCATGAGCTCGGGCGTCAGGCGGCAGAGCTCCTCGTCGTGCGTCGAGACGGCGCCGACGGCGCCGCGGCTGATGAGCTCGGCGAGGAGCCAGCGCGCTCCGATCTGGCGCTCGCGCGAGTTCGTACCGTGAAGGATCTCGTCGAGCAGGAAGAACACGGGCTTGTCGTTCTCGTTCGCCTCGAGCACGAGCGAGAGCTTCTTCACCTCGGCGAGGAAGTGGCTCACGCCGCGCTCGAGCGAGTCGGACACGCGCACGCTCGTACGGATCTTCAGCGGAGCGAGGCGGAGGCTGCGCGCGCACGCCGGACCGCCGGCGAACGCGAGCACGGCGCCGAGGCCCATCGCGCGGAGCAGCGTGCTCTTGCCCGACATGTTCGAGCCCGTCACGAGCAGCGCCGAGCCCCTCGTCTCGAGCGACACGTCGTTCGTCACGCGGCGGTCGCTCGGGATGAGTGGGTGGCCGAGCGCGTCGGCGACGAAGAGCGGGCCGTTCGCGCGCACCTCGGGAAAGCAGAAATCGGCTTCGTCGTGCGCGAGCCCCGCGAGCGACGAGAGCGCTTCGACCTCCCCGAGCACGTTGAACCAGTCGGCGATCACGCTCCGCACGTCCTCGCGCCAGCGCTCGAGCGACAGCGTGCAATGAATGTCCCACAGCGTGACGAGGTTCACGATCGGATAGACGAGCCCGTTATGGCGGAGCTCGAACCAGCCGAGGATCCGCTCGAGCCGTGCCATCGCGGCGGACGGGGGGATCTTCGACGCGACGAGCCGCGCCTTGAGCTCGCCGAGGAGCTCGGCGTCGAGCGACAGGGTCTCGATGAGCCGGAGCATCGGGCCGTAGCTTCGAAACGCGCCCTCGGTGGACGAGCACGCCGTGAACGCACGCGAGGTGTGCGCGCTCGCACGAAACAAGAGGTAGAAGTGCACGAGCAGTGCCGAGAGCATCAAGAACGGCGGCGCTCCGCGCGTCCACAGCACGAATCCCGCGAGCGTGACGAGCGGCACGAGCCGCGCGCCCCACGTCGCGAGCGCGTCGGACGAGACGCCCGCGCGGCTTTCGGCCCATTCGATGAGACGCGCGGGATCGGGCACGGGGCGCTTCTTCTGGGTCTCGCGTTGTTCGCCGGTGCCGACGGCGAACGAGAGCGCCTCGAAATGCTGGCGCAGATCGAGCTCGGGAGCGAGCGCGCGCACGGCGGCCTGGCGGCGCTCGATGGCCGCGGGCGTTGCGGGCTCACGCAGGAAGCGGGCGAGCGCTTCCTCGCCGAAGCGCGTGTGGGCGACGGCGATGCGCTGATAGAGCGAGCCCTTGCCGAAGAGATCGAGATCGTCGGCGTAAGGATGCTCGAGCGCCTGGAAGCGCTGGCCGTCTTCGGCGAGCTCCCGGAACCGTCCCGTGGCTCGCAAAAGGGCGTCGGAGTTCACGGCTGCGGCCCGGCTCGCCGCGTCCTCGCGGGCGAGGATGCGTCCGTGCCACGCGACGAACGCGATGAATGCGACGAACGCCGCGAACGCGAGGGTTCCGGTGAGCGCCGGCTCTTTGCCGACGAAGACGGCGATGAGCGCGCCGCCGAGCACGAGAAATGCCGCACCGCGGAGGTTCGAGATGCGGCGCGAGCGGGCGGCCCACGTCTCGGTCTCGCTCCGGGCGCGTGCGAGCCGGGTTTCGTATAGGTCGCGAAGCTCCGCAGGGGTCACGCGCCGCACCGTAGCCGGGGCCGGTGCTCCGCGCTCGAACAAAGCGAAATCGGCGCTCGCCCGGGCGCTCGCCTATTGCGGCGCCGACAGCTTGATCACGAGCGTCGCTCCGACGAGCGGTTCGTCGGGCACACCGACGCGGCGGCGATCGACGACCTCGGCGATGCAGTGAGCCGCCTCGGCCGTGACGTTCTGCCGCTTCTGGACGCTCACGCCTTCGGCGACGCCCTTCGAGCGGACGAGAAAGCGCACGTGAACCTCGCCGGTTCCGCCCTTGAGCCCGCCGTGGTCTTCGACGCACTTCGCGTAGCGGTCCTTCGGCGCTCCGAGCTTGCCGAGGCCGAGCTCGCCCTTGTCGGCCGTCACCGGTCCCACCGTTACTTGAATGCCCTTCGTCGTCGTGCTCTCGCCGGGCGCAGCCGGTGCGGGCGCATCGGCCGGCGCCGTCTCGGTGCCCGTGGGAGCGGGCGCCGCGGCGGGTCCCGTCGAGGTCGTCGGCAGCGCGGCCGTGACCGCGCTGATGATGTTCGCTTCTTTTTCGGTGAGACAGCGAACGACGGTGCCCTTGCCGTTCGCGAGCCTTCCCCAGAGGCACGCCGGATCGTAGGGGTAGCGGCGGAGCAGACTTTCGACGGATTCACCGAGGGCCGCCGCTGCGCCGAGGCCGACGGAAATGGCCAGTAGGAACGAAACGAGAGACCGTTGGCGGGACATGAAAGTCCCTTATCTCCAATCGCCGGCGGCGGCGAATTTCAGGCATTTCTCGAGCCGCGCACCGTTGCCGCACCGGTGTTCGGATGGTACCAAAAGGCCATGATCGACGAGACTTACCGCGCACGATGGGCGTGCCGGCTCGGCTTCTTCGCTTCCGTTGCCGGCATCGCGCTCGCGTGCTCGCAGGAGACC
>DASUTR010000057.1:0-2701 GCA_036374535.1 Polyangiaceae bacterium | reverse complement strand
CTTCCGCGTGATTCCGACGAAAATCCTGAGTACCGACGATCTCAATCTTCCGAAAGAGCTGCTCACGCTCTGCCACATGCCCAAGGGACTCGTGCTCGTCACCGGCCCGACCGGCTCGGGTAAATCGACCACGCTCGCCGCGCTCATCGACTACATCAACAAGAACCGCACGGCGCACGTCATCACGATCGAAGACCCGATCGAGTTCGTGCACCCGAACAAGAAGTGCCTCATCAACCAGCGTCAGGTCGGCGAGCACACCGACTCGTTCAAGCGTGCGTTGCGCGCGGCGCTCCGCGAAGACCCCGACATCGTCCTACTGGGCGAAATGCGCGACCTCGAAACGGTCTCGATCGCCATCGAAACCGCCGAAACGGGCCACCTCGTCTTCGGCACACTGCACACGTCGAGCGCGCCCTCCACGATCGATCGCATCATCGATCAGTACCCCCCCGAACAGCAGAATCAGATCCGCGTGATGCTCTCGAGCAGCTTGAAGGGCGTCATCTGCCAGATGCTCTGCAAAAAAGTCGGCGGCGGGCGCGTGGCCGCGCTCGAGATCATGTTCGCGCTGCCGGCGATCGCGAACCTCATCCGAGAATCGAAGATCTTCCAAATCCCGTCGATCATGCAGACCGGCCGCAAGCTCGGCATGTGCCTCATGAACGACAGCCTGGTCAAGCTCACGAAAGACGGCGTCATCAGCGCCGAAGAGGCCCTGTCGAAGTCGTACGACAAGGCGACGCTCACGACACTCCTCCAGCAGAACAACATCCAGGTCCCGGCCTTCGGCTAGGCGGAAGACATCGGCGCGCAAACGGGGGTCGGCTCGCGGGAAGGAGCGGTTTTGACCTCGCTTGGGGTCGGCCGCCGGGCCTGAGGTAGCATCCCCCGCCCCGATGAAGGTCCGCGCCGTCGCGATTACGTCCGAGCGCAGCAATGCGGTCGGAACCGTCGAGCTCGAGTGCACGCCGCACGGCCTCGTGCTGGTGCACCTCGGAGTCGG
The DNA here is from genome assembly GCA_036374535.1 of Polyangiaceae bacterium. Classification (GTDB taxonomy): domain Bacteria; phylum Myxococcota_A; class Polyangia; order Polyangiales; family Polyangiaceae; genus PMG-095. The sequence goes on along the minus strand of DASUTR010000057.1, from coordinate 1,695 downwards.
GGCATTCAGCGAGGATTATGCGCCGGCGGCGCTCACGAGCGGAACGCGAGTGCTCGTGCCGTGGGCGGCCGTCGACGAGGCGACCATCGAGGGAGACCGCGTCTTCCTCGCGTTCGACGCCGCGCTGAGCCCGCACCATCGCCTCCTGCTCGCGAACTTCTCGGGGGGCCGGAGCGCGGAGCCGGAGACGATCCGAAAGCAGCGCTTTCTCGTGCGGACGGCGACGCTCGTCGCGGCGGCGGTGACGGGCCTCGCGAGCGCGGCGCTCGCGGGGCGTTTCACGAGCGGCGCGCCGGCGGCGGGCGTCGGCATCGCGGTGGGGGGCGCCGTCGCCGTGCTCATGGTCGGTCTGCTCGCCGATCGGATCGTCGCTTACGGAGGCACGCCGCCGGACGCCGCTCGCGAAGCCTTTTTCGTCGAGCTTGCCCGGTACTTGCCGGCGCTCGCCCACTCCGACAGCCCGGAGCCGAAGAAGGCGCGGCCGCCCACGCTCGCCGAGCTTCAAGGCATGCTGCCGCGCACGACGTTCACCGTCGTGCTCACCCTGACGGCGACGAGCCTCGCCGCCGTCCTCGTCGGACAATGGACGCTGCGGCGCAACGACGAGGACGAGCGCCCGCGCTCGGCGCGCGCCTACGAAGAGCCCCGCGAGGAAGCGCCGGTGCGCGAAGCCGCCGCGACGCCGCTCCCGCCGCCTCCTCGTGCGCCGTCGCCGCCCCCGAGCGCGCCACCGGCGCCGGCAACGCCTGGAAAATCCGCGGTCCTCGGCGAACCGTGCCGCTGCGCGCGTGCCGATTCGCTGCTCTGGGCCGAGCCGGTTCCGCGCCTCGGCATCCTGGTGTTGAAGCAGCGCGCTCGGCAGGGGCGCGGTGCGCCGCACAAGGAAAGCGTTCGCAAGCGCTACACGGACGTGGACATCGCCGTCGTGAACAACGGCTCGACCGAGCTCGAAGAGATCTCGCTGCTCGTCCTGTTCTACGAGCGCGATCCGGGCTCTTCGCGGCGCACGCAGGTGTCGAGCCGGCCGCTCTTCTACGAAGGGCCACTCCTGCCCGGACAGGCGCTCAAATGGAGCACCGACGCCGAAGGAACCGAGATCGAAATCCAGAGCCCGGCGCTCGGCTCGCTCGGCCCCGAGGGCGAGTCGGCGGCGCCGTCGGACCGCTTCGCGCAGCTCTTGAACGCTCAGAACCGACCGGTGCGCCTCCACGGCGCCATGATGCTCGCGTTTCTCGGCGACCCGCGCGCGCGCGAAGGCACGCTCGCGTTGCGCGAGGCGCTCCGTGAAGACGAAGCGCCCTATCTCGGCCGCGTGCTCCAAGCGATCGCCGATCTTCGCGTGTGCCGGCTCGCGGTAAAGGACGAACGCGAAACCCGCCGCGTGAGCGGCTGCCTCTACAACGCGTCCGGCGAAACCAAGACGAATCTCGGGGTGAAGCTGCGCGGGCTCGATGGCCCGGTGCGAGCGAGCGATCCCGTCGGCGCGCCGCCGAACCTGGTCGTCGAAGAGATCATCGCCGTACCGGGCGAGCTCGCTTCGCGCACGGGCGTTTCGTTCTCGGCGACGTTGTTCGCGGAGGGCGCGCCCCCCGCAACGTGGGAGCCCGTGGCGGATCGCATCGACCTTTTGCGCTGAGGCGCAGCGGGCGCCGTGCGTGGAGCGCTCACCAGGTCACGCCGGGCTCCTCGGGCGGG
>DASUTR010000056.1:0-5759 GCA_036374535.1 Polyangiaceae bacterium | reverse complement strand
TACGCTGCGAAGTACCTCGACGCCTCGGGTGCCGACGCGAACATTCCCGCCCCGCTCACGTCGAAGCAAACCGCGGTCGCTCAGTCGCTCGCGCGTGCCGCGTTTCGCGAACTGTGCGCCGACGATCTCGCGCGCGTCGATCTCTTTCTCGACGACAAGGGCGAGTTCTGGGTGAACGAGATCAACACGATGCCCGGCTTCACGGCGATCAGCATGTTCCCGAAGCTCATGGAAGCGAGCGGCGTGCCGGCGCGCGAGCTCGTGACGCGCCTCATCGAGATGGCGCTCGAGCGGGCGCGGCGAAAGCAAGCGCGGAGCCCCTGAAAAATTGCGGCATGCTGGTGGCGGTGGACGGTGGCTTTCGTCGTCGCGGCAGCGGCGGCGCGCCTCACAGACCGAGTTGCGGGCGCAGCGCGTCGAACTCCGCGAAGTCCGAAGTGATCGCGGTCGCGGTGTTGCCCGACCACGTGAACAGGGACGGACCCCAATCGCCGCTTCGCGTGGGCTCCCAGAAGAACGTGCCGCGCCCGGCGCCGTTCGGCAGGTTCTTCATGATGAGGTTTGCCTGGGTGCGCTGCGGGTTGTACTCGGCGATCACGAACTTCAAGTCCGGATAGCTCGTGACGAGCTGCGTGAAGGTGTTCTGCCAGGTGGACGGCGGGCCCTGGTACTCCTCGTAACAAGACAGCCCTAGGATGTCGAAGACGACGTCGCGCTGGCGCGCGCTGTCGACCCACGAGCGCACGCCCGCGAGGTTCGACGTATTCTCGAGGTGCAGCATCACCTGGATCGTCGGATCGGCCTCGCGCACGCCTTCGATGCCGGCGCGAAGCAGCGTCGCGAGGTTGTTCCAGTTCGAGGTGCCGCCGCCGAACGGAGCGTCGTCGGGATTGTTGCCGTAGCAGTCGGTGTTGGAGCCGGGCACGTGCATCAGCAGGCCCGGCGTGATCTCGTTTCCGACCTGCACCATGTCGGGTCGCGCGCCCGCCGCGATCGCCGTTCGAATCACGTCGAGCGTGTACGCTTTCATGCGAGCGGCAAGATCCGTGATGGAGGTCGCGTTGCGCCAGGGAGCGGGGATGATCTGGTTGCCCGGATCGGCCCAGACGTCGCTGTAGTGGAAGTCGAGCAAGAACCCCATGCCGGCGCCCTTGATGAGTTGGCCGAACTCGACGACGTGGGCCTTGTCGCCGTACGGCTCGTTCATGCCGGGGCAGCCGTTCGCCGTCGACGCGTAACCGTAGGGCGCGCTCGGTTCCACGAACGCCTTCATGCGGATGTAGTTGAAGCCGTGGTTCTTCAGGAGCGCGAAGATGCTCTTCGTCTGCCCGTCGGTGTCGCGGAACGTGGAGTTACCTTCCTGAACGCTCGAAATGTCGGCGCCGAGAATGAACGGCGGATTGAACGTGCCGCCGCCGGCGCCAGCCTTTCCGCCCGCGCCGCTCGAGCCCGCTGCGCCGCCCGCGCCCGCCGCGCCGCTCGCCCCGCCAATGCCGCCCGCGGCGCCACCGCTGCCCGCCGTGACGCCGCCCGTTGCTCCCGCCCCGGAGCTGCCCCCGGTCCCGGCCCCGCCCGAGCTCGCGCCGGCCGAGCCGCCGAGTGCGCTCCCCGCGCTGCCCGCCGCGCCGCTCGTGCCTCCGACCCCGCTTCCCCCCGTGCCGATGCCGGCGGTACCGCCGGTCACGCCGGTGCCGCCGGTCGGGCCGATGCCGGCCGTGCCGCCGACCGGGCCCGTGCCACCCGTCCCGCCCGGATCCACCGGGTCTTTTTCCGAACAAGCGAAGGTGAGCGCCATCACGGCCGTGAGCCAACGTGCCGGCCTGCTTCGCTTCTCGTTTCTCATTCGATCGCTCCTGGGAGGGCTCGACGGTCGCCGCTCGCTTTCAGCAATGTCACCATTCTGGCATTGCGGTCGGAACAAAAGGAAATGCGCGCGTTTCTACGTTTATAGCGTGCCTCGACGCTGCACGAACGGCTCGCGGGGGAGCACCCGTCGCGGGGAGCGGGCAAGCGGCGTCCCGCGCGCTCTCCGTGACTCGGGCACGTCGCGCGAGCGTCGACCGCGAGCGCCCGTCGCGGCATCGTGGGCAGCGGCGATGAGCGGCGGCGGCCTCGCGACCAAGGAACGGTTCGGCTCGATGTTTTCACGCTTCGTGCGCGCAGAGCGTTTCGGCGCGTGGGTGTCGATGCTGATCGCTCTCGGAGCCGGCGTGGCTTCGTGTTCGGGTCGTGACGCGGGCGCGCCAGCGCCGCGAAGCGTCGAGCGCCGGAGCGCCGCCCCCGCCGGGGTGAGCGCGCCGCCGGCGGCGCGTGCGCCGTCGAAGCTCGCCGAGCCGAGCGATTTCGAGGTCGCGATCGCCGACCGCGCCGTGCTCGCCGCGCTCGAAACGAACGGTTTTGGTTTCGCCTCGCTCGTGTTCGGTGCGACGGCGCGAACGACCGCGGAGCTCGCGGCGCTGCCGGGCGCGAAGAGCATCTTCGACGTGTTGCGCGACGACGTGCGGGCGACGAAGCGCACGCATCCGCTCGCGAAGGTCACGTCGATGGACGGTTTCCGCTTGTTCGACGAGCGCTGGCTCGCCTCGGACGAGATGCGGCTCGAGCTCGTCGGGGTGTTCAACCGGCTCGATCGGCGTGCCTTCTACCCGGGTACCTGCGGCGAGGTGCGGTTCGTGTACCGGCTCGCGTACCGGACGACGCATGCCGGGGCGGTCATGGCGGGCCCGCTGCCGTTCACCGTGAACGCGGTCTTTCTCGTGAGGGGCGACGCACGGTGCGCCGCCGTGGCGCGAGCCTGGCAACGACCGGAGGGCGCGCCGAGCTCGTCTGCCGAGTGGCTCGTGAACGGCCCGCTTTCGGTCGAGGCGCGGCGTTCCTGGGAGCTCAAATCGATCGAGACGAACCTCCAGAGCTTTCGCCTGCAATCGTTCGTGCACCCGACGCTCGCGGGACACATCGACTACGAGCTTCGCGTCTTCCGCGCGAAAACGCCCGCGCGCGACGCGTTCGTCCCAGCGCCGATGGAGAACATGCCGGATGTCGCGAAGCTCTCGGGCGACGCGAAGCTCCGCTCGGAGCTCCTCGCGACGCTGCGCGATCCGGCGACACTCGCCGCGATCGATCGCGGCACGTTGAATCTGCCCGATCGCTTCCTTTCGACGCGCGCCGTCTCCGTTTCGCCGCGCGGGCTCACGCGTCCCGCCAATCGTCCCTTTCGGTCGCTCTTCCGCGCCGAAGAATTTCGCGACGCGCCGCTCGCCGGGACGCGTACGATCGCGACGCCGGCGGCGCTTCTTCGGCGTCTCGACGGTGCGACCTGCGTCGGGTGTCATCAGAGTCGCTCGATCGCCGGATTCCACTTCGCCGGCGACTCCGCGCCGGAACACCCGCCGTTCGACGCGCTCCTCTCCGGTTCGTCGCCGCACCTCGAAGCGGATCTCGAGCGGCGGCGCGCGTACGTGGCGAGCGTCGCGAACGAACGCGAGCCCGATGAGTTTCGGCCCGTGCCCGAGCGCCAGGCGGGCGGCAGCGGCTTCGGCGCCGCCTGCGGGCTCGGGGACGCGGGATTTGCCGCATGGACCTGCGCGGCGGGCCTCCGTTGCGAAAAGCTCGAAGACGCGGAGGTCGGCGTGTGCCTCACGGACGCGGCGATCGGCTCGCCCTGCCAGTACGGCGAGGTCGTCGCGGCTTCCGCGCCGCATCGCGACCAGGTCGCGCGCCTCGCGAACCACGCCTGCGTTGCGGCGCAGCGCTGCGACAACAACAAGTCGGGGTTTCCGCTCGGGTCGTGCTCGGGCGCGTGCACGGCGACGAAGGACGGCGTCTGCGCGGATTTTCTCGACGCCGACGCGTTCCAGAACTGCTTGCGCGCGAAGAAGACGTTCGGGGCGTGCGCGAAAGACCACGTGTTCGGCGCGGGCCTTCGCGCCTGCGACGCGGACGAGCCGTGCCGCCAAGATTACGTGTGTGTGCGCTCGCGCACGGCGGAGAAAGGCGCGTGCGTGCCCCCGTACTTCGTGTACCAGCTGCGGCTCGACGGGTATCCGCTGCCGCGTTGAGCGCTCACCACGCGCCGGCGTCGCCCGGAGCAGCCGCGTCCCGCGGGGCACCTGCGTCGCTCGGCGTCGCCGCACCGCGGGGCGCGCCCGCGTCGGGAGCGCCGGCGCCGAGATTCGGCGGCCAGTCGAGCTCCATTTCGCGATTCGTGGCGCGGTCGACGAGCAGGGCGCGGCGCGCGCGGCTAGCGGCGGGCACGAGGACGGTCGCTTTGAGCACGCCGCCGGCGAGCGAAGGCGGCGCGTTGAGCTTGGGCCTTCGTTGCGGCGGCTCTTCGACGGCGAGCAGCGGAAAATCGAAGCGCACGCGGTCGACGAGCTCGGACCCGATCCAGAGCTCGACGGCGAAGCGCCCCATCTTGCGAGCCGTGACGACGGGTTGCTGGAACTTCTTCGGTCGCACGCCGAGGACGCGCGTCGCGCCGTCTTCGTACGCGAACGAGTACTCGTACTGCTCGGCCTGACGTAGCGGCTCGGGATCGGGCGGCGCGCTCGAGCGCTGAGCCGGCTCGGTCATGATGGGCTCGGTGGGCGGCGCGCCCGCGTCCTTCGCTTCGCCCTCGGCGAATTGCGCCGGAAAGACGATGCCGGGCGTCGGCTCGGCCGAGGTCGGCCCGCGCGCCTGGGTGCAGCCGAGCGCGGCGAGCGCCGCCGCGAGCACGAGCGTGCCCGCGTTTCCGGGCGGCCGGAGCGTCACGCTTCTGCGGCCCCCGGCGTTCGACCGGTCGCGCGCCGCACGAGCTCGACGAGGACGGGATCGCTCTCGAGCTCGGCCCGCAGCGTCTTCTTCACGAATTCGAGCTCCGCGCGGGCGAGCCGTCCCTCGAGGTGCTTCGTCGCTTCGCCCACGCGCGCGTCGAGGTACGCGTCGAGCGTGAGCTCACCGCGCTCGAGGCGCGCGAGGTCGCTGCTCGAGGCGGCCTCGGCGGCGGTGGCGCCGGACGTTCCGACGCGGAAGCTCTCGCCGCCGGGCGCGCTCGGGCCGCTCGAAACCGGGGCCCCGCCGGGCGGCGGAACTCCGGGCGGCTTGCCGATACCGTCGATGGGCATGCGCCTTCCTCGCGCCAGTCTAGCGGAAATTGCCGATGGCGTTCTTCATCGTCTCGTGGCGGACGCGGAGCACGTTCGAATAGGCGGTGTACATGCGGTTCTCGGCGCTGATGCGCTCCTGAAGCGCGATGTAATAGAGGTTCTTGTCGCCGTTTTCGGTGAGCATGCCCTCGAGGTTCGGGTCGTTCGTCGGGTCCGTGCCGGCGGGCGACTCGGGCGAGCCGAGACCGCCGGGAGAGACTGGAACGCCTTCGGCGGAGTGCGCGACCGCGGGAGCTCCGCCGGGGGGACCCGAGCGGAACGCGGCGGCGAGGATGGGGCCGCCCGGGAGCCTGCGGACGGTCGCTTCGGCGCCTGCGATGACGGCGCTCGCGCCGGCACCCATTACCTGCTGAAAGGGGCGTGTGGGCTGCGCGGTGGTGCGCGGCTGGATGGGGGTGGACGTAATGCGGGGATCGGGCCCGTTCGATTCGATGCGGGTGGTCATGGGAACCTCCTTCACCCATCGGGTCGGCCGCCCCGGGCGCCAGTTGCTCAAAAATCGCCGCGCACCGAGAGCTGCCAGCCGCCGCGCGCGGAAATCGGAGGAGTCACGCTGACTTCCGGGAGATCGCTTCGCACGAGCTCTTTCGTTCCGCTCATGAGCCCGGCGAC
>DASUTR010000055.1:0-2958 GCA_036374535.1 Polyangiaceae bacterium | reverse complement strand
CAGCGCCGTGACGGAGTCTTTCTCGCGGCCGGCGCGCATCAAATTCACGCCGAGGCTCGCGAGCGCGACCGGATCGTCGGGGTCGAGCTTCACCGCCTCGCGCATGAGCTCGACGATCGCGTCGTAGCGATGCTCCCAGTCCGCGTACTCGCCGACGATGGCGTAGAGCGCCGAGTACTCGGGATTGCGCGAGAGCACCTCGCGCCGCGATTCTTCGAAGCGCGCGGGGTCGGCGCCGACGAAGCGCGCCGCCGCTCGCAAGCTCAGAAGGCGCAAATCTCCCGGTCGAATCGCGAGACCATCGACGACGTGGCGTTCTACGAGCTCGACCTCCTGGTCGCGGAGCGCCACGCCCCCGAGCACGAAATACGCCTCCGGGAGCTTGGGGTTCACGGCGAGCGCGCGGCGAACGAGCTTCTCGGCTTCGTCGAAATCGAGCGCCTGATCGAGCCTCACGTGCGCCATCGCGACGAGCGCATCGGCGTCGTTCGGCGCTCGCTCGAGCAGATCGTTCAGGACCTCCTCGGCCTTCCCGGGATCGTACTTTTCGAGAAAGAGCTCGGCGCGCCAGAGCAAGAGCTGCCGGTCGAACACGCCGCTCGCTTCCGCTTCGGAGTACGCCTCGTTCGCGTCGCGAGGTGAACGCAAGAGGTACGCTGCGCGGCCGACGAGCGCGAGCTCGTGACCGTGCTCGGGCGCAAAGCGCTCGGCGTTGTACGCTTCGATGAGCGCCATCAGCGGCGCGCGCGCGTCCTTTCGACGACCGAGCTCGATCAAGAGCTCGCCGAGCACGAGCCGCGCGTCGTGAGCGGATTCCACGCTCTCGACGGAGCGCAGAACCTTCTCGGCGTCGGCGAGCTTTCCCTGGCGAACGAGCGCGCGGCCCTCGAGCGCCGCCCGGGCGGCGCGCGTCGCTTCGGCGGGATCGTCGAGCCCCCGGAGGAGCTCCACGGCCTCGACGTAGCGCCCCGTCGCGAGCAGCGTCTCGGCGAGCCCGAGCGTCGCCGGGACGCGATTCTTGCCCGAAAGCTCGGAGCGGAAACCGCGCTCGGCCTCGCCGTAGCGGCTCCCTTCGAGGTGCTCCTTCGCCGCGGCGAGCGGCGGCAGGGGAGCAACCGGTCGAGCCCGGCCGACGGCCTCCGGCGCCGGGTGGGCCGCCGGAGCGGGTTTTCCGCACGCGGCCCCGAGCGCGGCGCCGAGTCCGAGCACGAGCCCAATCCGAAAAACGGTCGCACGGGCGCGCATCATCCGACTCGATGGACCCGGAGCGGCGTCCCGCGTTGGGCGCCCAGTGTTCGAGCAGCCGACCCGTCCCGCTCGACGACCTCGAGCTGGCCGAACGAGCCGACGACGGAAGCGCACCCGCCCGGAGGGAGCTCTCCGTACGTTCCGACGATGCCGAGCGATTGCCCGAGAATCTCGACGCGCAACGGCCCGAGGTCGCCGAGGCGCGCCGCCTCGACGTTCGTAACGAGATTTCCGAAGCGGTCCACGACGAGCACCTCGCCTTCGAAGCCCCCCGGAACCGCACGCGGCTCACGGACGTGCGCCGACGCGCCGAGCTCGTGCAAGGGCCCGACACCCTCGAATCCGAGACTCCCGGACGCGAGCAGTCCCGCTACCGGAGCGAACACGTCACGACCGTGGAAGGTGCGGCTCGGCGGGCGGATCCCGAGCCGCGCGAGGTCGACGCGGCGGCACTCGAGCGCAGCTCTTCGCGCGATCACCTCGAAGAGCCCGTTGTCCGGGCCGACGAACCAGTGCCCCGCAGCGCGCGCGACGAGCGCCTCGCGCGACGTGCCGACGCCCGGATCGACGACGGCGACGTGCACCGTACCGGTCGGAAACCACGGATACGCCTGGGCGAGCCAGAACGCGGCGTCCGCGATCCGCCCCGGTTCGATGTCGTGGGTGAGGTCGACGAGCACCGCCGACGGGGCGCGCGCGAGTACGGCGCCTTTCGTCACACCCACGAACGGGTCGCGAAGACCGAAATCGGTGAGCAGCGTCACGATGCCGCTTGTCGCCATTCGTGCGCCCGAAGCGTAGCCCGAAACGGCGCTGCCGTTCGGCCGTTCATGCCGGCACGTCGTCCCCGGCGTGCGTGAGCCGTCGCAGCGCGGCCGTGTGACGTTCGCGAAAGTCGGCGAAGTGGGCGGGATGCGTGCACGCGGCGAGGAGCTCGAGCGATTCGACGAGTCGCGGCCCCGAGCGATTGAAGTACGCGTTTCCGTCGGCGACGTACACGCGTCCCTCGCGCACCGCTCGCCAGCCGTCCCACGGCAGGGCATCCGCAATGGCGCCTCGTTCGGCGAGGGTGCGCTCGAGCGTAAAGCCGCACGGCTTCACCAGCACCACGTCCGGCTCGAGTCGAGCGAGCGCCTCGCGCCCGAGCGTGGGAGCGCGCTCCCCCGGTCGTGTAACGAGCGGGACGCCGCCGCCGAGCTCGATGAGCTCCGGCATCCAGAGCCCGCCGATCATCACGGGAGCGATCCACTCGACGCTGAGCACCGCCGGTCGCGCGGCGTTCGCCGGCACGCGCTCCGATACGGCGCGTGCTCGCGCCGCGAGCTCGCGCGCCAGAGCTTCTCCGGCCTCCGGGCGCCCGATGGCCCGCGCGACGCGCCGCACGTCGTCCCACACGTCCGCGAGACGCTCGGGCCGCAGGGACAGCACCCGGGTCGAGCCGCCGAGCACCGCGTCCACCGCGCGGCAGACCGCGGAGAACGGCACGGCGCATACTTCGCAGAGATCCTGCGTGACGACGACGTCGGGGTTCGCGCGCGCGAGTGCGTCGAGCTCGACCTCGTAGAGGGCGAGCGCCCGTTCGACGAGCGCTCGAACGTCGGCGTCGATGGCGGCGCTCGAGGCGCTCGACGGAAGCCGGGCGCGGGTGAGCGCGGGTAGCGCGGCGACCTCCGGCGGGTAGTCGCATTCGTGCGAGCGCCCGACGAGCTC
>DASUTR010000054.1:0-4206 GCA_036374535.1 Polyangiaceae bacterium | reverse complement strand
ATCATGTAGCCCTCTTCGAGCAAGGGCCTCAGCACGGGGTAGAACGCCGCTAGGTAGACCGCCGGGCTCGACTTGTTCAAAGGATCCATGCCGGGAACCAAGAGCAACGTTTTCGCGTAGTTGTTGCTCTTGCCGAACCACAAGAGCCGCGAGTCCATCTGCGTGCCCTGGCCGAACTGCGGCCAGCAGCTCGCGCCGAAGACACCGTTCGTCGCTCCGACGGCGGTATTCAGGCCCGAGCCGAAGCGATTCCACGTGTAGTCCATCCGGAAGGACGCCGCGTTCCGAGGCATCGGCGTCAAGGTGTCGTACGTGATGAACGTGTAGGGGCCGCCACCGACTCCGGCGGCAGCCCGCACGTTCTGCGCCACGATCGCGTGGCTCGTGCCGGGCATCTTTGCGATGTCGTAGCCGAAAAGGTCGGTTCGACTTCCGAGCTGCGTCCGCGTGTTGTCGTAGCTCCAGGTCCCGTTGAAGAAGCAGCTCGAGCTCGTGGTGCTGAATCGCGCGGCGCCGTTCACGTCGGTCACCGTGCTCGCGGCAAAGACGCCGCCTCTCGAGTCCGAGCAGCGAAAGCCCTGGTTCAGGTACACGCCGTTGCGATTCTCGCCGTTCATGAAATCGCGCGTCTTCGTGTAGATGGTGGGAAATTGCGGCGGGGTGTACTGAATCACCGTATTGCTGGTGAGCGGAGTGTCCGAACTGAACCAGCCGCTCCCGCGGATGAGGCCGTTGAAAAACACCTCGTCACCGACCGTGTTCGAGTCGCGTTGATAGCCAGCGGTGCTCAGGTTGCCGCCGCTCCACTGGTCACCGCCTGCGACGTTCCCGTACTGAAATTCGATCTTGCCGCTGACGGGGTAAAGCCTCAGGCCGAAGCCGTAGGCCGTGTTGCCCCCGTAGTGATAAATCCCCCGCCACTCGACGATGTACGGCTGCGCGTCGTTCGCAGAATTCGTACAGGTGCCGTACCACCAGCAGTTACGCTCGGCCATGATGAGCGCGGTCGTCGACGAAGGATCCCAGTCACTCCACCAGGGAGCGATCATGCCGGCAGGAACGCCGGCCCCGCCGCCGCGCGTGATGCGCTTCGGCACGAAGTCACTGCCGTAAATCGGCGTGTCCCACGCCTCCGCGGCGGGTTTCTCGGCGAGCGTCTTTTTCAAGACGATGTAACCGTTCGTGTGAACTTGCATCCATTGGTAAAATTCGCCGTAGAACGGGAAACCCTTGCCGCCGTGCCAGCTCGTCGGAAAGCGGACGTTCATGTGCCCGTCGTCGTAGTAGGTGAGCGCCGTAGGAGGTGGCGTGGACGCCGCGCGCCCGAACGCGTTGCCTTGGCCGCTTCCGGCGTAAGCGCCGCCGTAGATCCAGGTGCCCGTTCCCGACTGGAGCAGAGTGCGATCGAAGAATGCGTGAGCGTTGCCCGCGTACGTGAGGAAGAATCCGAACGCGACGAGCCAAGACGCGAATTTTTGCATTGAGACTCCCGGCGTCGCGAGAGCAAGTTCCGTGCACGCTCCGTCGCGACGACAACCCGCCGCATTTCCCGCCGTCGCCGCGAGTCCTCGGCGCGAATCGAGCGGCTCTAGTTGAGCCACGGCGCAACTCGCCGGCCCAACTTGCGCCAGCCGGCTCATCGCCCGCGCGAAGCGCGAATTCGCGCAGGCGGCTGCAAAAAATGAGAATGACGGCGGGCCGGCGACCGATCGTTCCAGTGAGCCGTCATCATTACAGCTCGAAAGGATAGGACGGTGGCGCCGGCCCGCCGGGGCGCCTGGCGCGTGTCGGAACGTTAAGTTCTACTCCGCGAATGGGAATTCGAACATGGGCTCCGCGCGGCGCACATCGGCCGTCGAGCTTCGCCACCTTCGCTTGCATCCTTTCGTGTCTGTTCGCCGCGGCCTGCAGCGACAGCGGCGACGACGAGCCAGGCGGCGGCTCGACCGACATCGAGGTGAGCGCCGAGATTAGCCCGGCGATCAGCACGGTCGCGACCGTGACGTGGACGACTTCGGAAGCCGGCACGGGCCATGTCGAGTACGGCCCCACGACCGCGCTCGGATCGACGACGCCGACGACCTCAACGTCCGGGACCGAGCACTCCCAGCTCCTGCTCGGGCTCACCACCGATACCCTGTATTACTACCGCGTCGTCACGGCGAGCGGCGCTGCGAGCGAGGTCAAGAGCATTCGGACCGGGTATCCGCCCGTCGGCGTGCCTCAAATCGAGGTCGAGGGCGACGGTCACGACCAATTCGTCCTCACCACCTTTCTCGCGAGCGGAGCGGTCATCGTCCTCAATCCCGAGGGAAAGATCGTTTGGTACCTGAAGGACGACAGCGGAATGCAGCTCGTGCGAGCGCGCCTCTCGCTGGACGGGAAGAGCATTATCTACAACGCCGCTCGCGTGTCCGGCGAGCCCTCGCCCGACTCGAAGATCGTGCGTGTGTCGCTCGACGGTACGCAAAAATCGAGCGTGGTCGTGCCCTACCTGGCGCACGACTTCGTCGAGCTCCCCGACGGAACGCTCGCCGCCATCGTCGTCGAGCAGGACACCGCGGGCGGTGCGGAGCTCAAGTCGAACGCCATCGTCGAAATAAGCGCCGACGGCACCATCACGGAGGTCTGGAGCGCGCTCGATTGCTTCGACCCCGATGTCAACGTGAGCGACGAGCCGGAGCAGGGCTGGACCCTCGCCAACGCCCTCGACTACGACCCCACCGACGACGTCTACTATTTCGGTTCGCGGGGGCTCAGCAACATCTCGCGAATTCCGCGTGGCATGCGATCGTGCGAGTGGGTGCTCGGCGCGACGGGAAATACGCTCCAATTCGCTGCAGGATCGGCCACGTTCCTGCATCAGCACCAATTCGAATTGAACGGTAATCGCCTGCTCGTCCACGACAACGACGGGACGATGGGCGATGCGTCCCGGATCCTCGAGTACGATCTCGATCTCACGGCAGGCACGGCTACCGAGATTTGGAGCTTCACCTCGACGCCTCCCGTCTACACGCCGGTGCTCGGCGAGCCGATGCGGCTCGAGAACGGCGATACGTTCATCGATTGGTCGTACGCGGGTCAGCTCGAGCGCGTGACGTCCACCGGGGACACCATCTGGAAGCTCAACGCGAAGGCGGGCGGAGCGCTCGGCTACGCGACACTCTTCTCGAGCTTCTACTGACGCGCCGTCCGAGCGCGAATCGACGACCGCCATCGACCCCGACGTTGCGCGCAAGGCGCAACGTCGGCGGAGAAGCTCGTCCGGCTCGCTACCGTGAACCGAGGACCTTCACGCCGGTCGCACGGATCTCGAGCGCCTGCGTCGCGTTCTTCCCGTAGTAGTCGGAAAGACCCACGTCGACACGGAACACCCGGTCGTTGCACGCCCGGGTGATGCCGTTTTTCTGCACGGTGTGACCCACGACGAGCCGCTTCACCGCGAGTGACGCGAGAACCGCTTCGAGCTCGCGGCACGTCTCCGTCTCCGGGGCGGGCCCCCCGTAGGCGCGCGTCCAAATGGGGGCTTCTTCGCCGCCGGCGATCTCGGGGAGCGTGGCCGACTCCCCGCGCAGAAAGCGGCGCACCTCGTCGTTGATACGCCCGATTCCGTAACGGACGTGCTTCGGCAACACACCCGCGTGGGCGAAGAGCGTGTCCCCCACGATCGCGATGGTGTTCCTGAGCGCGAGCTTTCGCGCGATCGGGGAGCCCGGCAAGAACGCCGCCGCACGGCCGCGGGCTTCCGCGTTCACGCCGGACGGAAGGCTCTTGCCGGCCGGGACGACGGTCGCCGCATAGTCCCGAAAACCGTCTTCGGTGACGTAGCGGAGGTCGCCCGCCACGTTCATGACTTCGTGATTGCCGTTCAAGACGTGCAAGGCGCCGCCGCTCTTCGTCGCGTCGGCGGCGAGCCGCTCGAGAAGCTCGAGGATCTCGGGCTCGTCGTCGCCCCGATCGAGCTGGTCGCCGACCTGGACGAGCACGAGCTTGCCCCCGATCCACCGATCCCCGTCGTCGACGGCGCCCGCCAGTCGCAACGCTTCGCGAGTCGACGCGAGATCACCGTGTAGGTCCCCGAGGGCAACGACGCGCTCGGCCCCGGGGAAACGAAACGGCTGCTCCGCCGTCTCCGGCGGCGCCGAAAGCGCCGGCGCGGCGACGCTCGGCCGAGCCGTGGTCGAGGACGGAACGCGCTCGGCG
>DASUTR010000053.1:0-4500 GCA_036374535.1 Polyangiaceae bacterium | reverse complement strand
CGGGCGGGGTTCCAGGCGGAGAGCAAGGGTCCGGCCCCTCGCCGCCGGCACCCGCACCGCCGTCGCTGCCGCTCGTGCCGCCGGTCGCGGTGCCACCCGTCGCCGGCGTGCCGCCTCGCCCGCCGGTCGCGGTGCCGCCGGTCGCGCTCGTCCCGCCCCGGGCGCTCGCGCCGCCCGACGTCGTTCCGGCGCCGCCGCCGAACGGGCTCGCGCCGCTGCCGGACGTTCCCCCCGAGTCGTCCTCGCCGCTCGGGAGGAGCTTTTCGTCGGTCGCCTGCGCGCAGGCGACGGCGACGGTCAGGGAAATCAACGCGCGACGGGCCCAGCCGCTCATCTTCCGGGTGCTCCTATTTTTTGCGCAGAAAGCTGTAGGTGAACGTGTCGGCGTCGGGATTCGGGGCTTCGCCGTTCCAGCGCGCGCGGACGATGAAATAGTCCTGCCCCTGCACGTACAACATGCCGCGCTCCTGCGATTTGTCGGGGCACAGGGTCTTGTACTGAATCATGCTGCGGTCGGGCTTTTCGACGATCGCGAAGAGCTTCATCTTGTCCGCGCAGCGGCCGAGGAGCTTCGTCGCTACCCGCAAGAACCCCTTCTGATCGAACTTCTTCTCGGGCGGCGGGGCTTGGAGCGTGATCGAGTACGTCACGTCGCCCGATTTCGTGGTCCAGCTCTTCACGCCGCCTTCGGTCTTCGCCTCGACGCCTTTCGGCATCAGCGCCGAGAAGGCGGCGTCGCTCGCTTCGTAGCGCGACCAGCCGTCCGGAATCTTCGGGCCTTCCGGCTCCGGGGGCGGGGCGACGCCGGTCGAGAGACATTTCTCGACGGCGAAGAACTTCTTGGCGCAGCTCTCCGGCACGACGTTCGAGCAGAGGAGAAAGTCCGGCTGACTCTGCGCGCACTCGAGCGCGGCGCGGGCCGACGGCTCGCAAACGTCGGGTGCCCCGGAGTAGCGGCTGCAGTAGTTGTGGCGGCAGCCCTTCACCTGCTCGGCGCTGCATTTCGGGGCTTGCGCCTCGCACATTTTCTCGCACAACACGCCGACCGGTTGCGGGGCGGCCGGCGTCGCGCTCGCCGCGGGAGTGGCCGTCGATTCTGGAGCGGTGGCGCTCGGCTCGGCCGTGGCCGCCGGCGCGTCCGCGCCGTCGGGGGGGCCAGCGGGGGTAGCGGCGGCGGTTTCGGCGGGTTTCGGTCCGCCGCAGCCGAAGGCGAAGCACGCTGCCGCGAGCAAGGCGCGTCCCTTGGACGCCCAAGGGGAAGGGGAGGAACGAGGCATGCGGGCGATTCTACTCGAACGAACGCCGGCGGGGCGGGAGGTCTCGGGCCCGAGGCTCGCGAAGGTCGCAGGAGCCTCGACTGGGCGGCGGGCCGTTACCGCGACGCTAGAGTCGAACGCACACACCCGCCACGCAGGAGCGCATGCCGCCGCAGCGACGGTTACACATGCCGCAGTTGTCGGGGTCGAGCAGGGTGTTGACGCAGGCGCCCGTGCACAAGGAATAGCCGGCGTCGCAAGCGACGCCGCACGCTCCGTTCGTGCAGACGGGCGTCGCGTTCGCGGCCGGCGGGCACGCGCGGTCGCACATTCCGCAATGCTCCTCGCTCGTGAGCACGTTCACGCAGGTTCCGCCGCACTCGAGCGTCGGCGAAACGCATTCGGTGTCGCAGGCGCCGGAGACGCAGATCGGTCGCGCGTTCGGAGCCGTGGCGCAAACGGTGCCGCAGCTTCCGCAGTTCGACGTGTCCGTGTCGGTGAACACGCACGAGCCGCTGCACTCGGTCGTTCCGGGAGCGCACCCGCCCGTGCACACGCCGTCCGCGCACACGGTGCCGGCTTCGCACACCCTGGTGCAGGTGCCGCAGTGGGTCGCGTCGGTTTGCAGGTTGACGCACGCGTTGCCGCAGGGCGAGTAGCCGTTGTTGCACTCGATCGCGCAGCCGGTCGCGGTGCAGACGGCGTTGCCGTTCGGCGCTTTCGGGCACGCGTTGTTGCACATGCCGCAATGGCGGATGTCGGCGTCGAGGCGAACGCACTGGCCGTTGCACGGCGAATAGCCGTCATTGCAGTCGATGCCGCAGGTCCCGCTCGTGCAGAGGGGCGAGGCGTTCGCCTGGCTGGAGCACGCGTTCCCGCACTGCCCGCAGTGCGCCGCGCTGGTCTGCGTGTCGGTGCAGGCGCCGTTGCAGTTTTCCTGGCTGCCCGGGCAGGTCGTGTCGCACGTTCCGTCGGCGCAGACTTCCCCCGCGCCGCACGTCTGACCACAGCCCCCGCAATGCACGGGATTCGACTTCGTGTCGACGCAGGCGTCGTCGCACTCGGCGAATCCGGAGCGACAGCTGAAGCCGCAAACTCCGCCGCTGCAGCTCGCGACACCGTTCGCAGGTGCGTCGCACGAGTTGTCGCACGTGCCGCAGTTCAGCGGGTCGCTCGTGGTGTCGACGCAACCCGTGCCGCATTCGTCGTAGCCGGTGTCGCAATCGATCGTGCATTGCCCGGCCTCGCACAGGCCGCGTCCGTTGACGGGCATCGGGCACGCCGTGTCGCACTCGCCGCAGTGATCCATCGTGGACTCGAGGTCCACGCACGAACCGCCGCAGTTCGTTCGTCCGCCCGAGCACGTGTCGCCGCAGGTGCCGCCGTCGCACACCTTGCCGGTATCGCAAGCCGTCTCGCAATCGCCGCAGTGCACGGGATCGCTCGCCACGTCGATGCAGCGGCCCTCGCAAAGCTCGAACGGATCGTCGCAGCGCACGCCACAGACGCCGTCCGTGCAGCTCGGCGAGCCGTTTTCGGGCATCAAGCAGCGATTGCCGCAGCCCCCGCAGTGGTTCACGTCTTCTTCCGGGTTGACGCAAACGTCGCCGCACGGCTCGTAGACGCCCTGACAGGTAAATTCGCACTCGCTGTCCACGCAGACGGGTTCGCCGTTCGCGGGTGCCGTGCAGGTGGTGCCGCAGCCGCCGCAGTGCTCGGCGTGCGTCGCGAGCACGACGCACTCACCGCTACAGATGGTCTCGCCCTCGTCGCACGTCGGGGTCGGCACGTCCTTGACGCAGCGATTGGTCTCTTCGTCGCAGGCGTACCCGGGCAGGCAGGCGCCGGCGGCGTCGCATTCCTTGCCCGCGACGCTCGTGCTCAGGTCGCTTTCGCAGCCGCTCGCAGCGAGCGCGAGCACGCTCGCGAGCCCGAGTGCGGCGAGCAGCCGGTTCCGCGCGAAAATTCCCATGTCAGAACCTTCCCGAGGCCGTGGCGAACGCGCCGCCGGGCGTCGGCGCCACCGACAAGCCCGCGGCGCCTTGCTTCGACGACGACCCGAGGTCGATCGCGAGCAGCACGCCGCCCGTGACGACGAGCGCGCCGCCGACGCCGGCGAGGATGCGCGCCGTGGTCTGGCGACTCTCCATCTGGTCGAGTTTTTCCTGGTAGCCGATCTGCGTGTCGTCGGCTTCGGCGTCGCTCTCCGAGCTCCTTCGCAGAAGCTCGAAGACGAGCGCGCCGCCGAGCGCCGCGCCCCCGGCGCCGAGCGTGACCCAGGGCCAAATTCCGAATCCGCCGCTCGCCGTCTCCCGCGCGGGAGCGCTCGGCGGCGGAGTGACGGGCGCGGCCTGCGCGGCCCCGGGAGCGGCAGGCGAAGCAACGAGGGGCGCCGCGCTCTTGACGAGCGTCGCCGTGAGATCCCGCGAGCGGTGCCCCGCAAGCTCGACCTCGAGCGTCTGATCGTCGTAGCCGCGCAACGAGAGGCCCACGCTATGCTTCCCCGGGAAAAGGTCGCCCGTCCACGGGGTGACACCGACCGGGCGTCCGTCGACGGTCACCGTGGCGCCGGCGGGGGTCGACAGCACCGTGAGCTGCTGGACGCCCTTCTTGGCGAGCCGGTTCTCGAGGCCGTCGACCGCGGCTTGCACGTCTTTGGCGTTCGCGGCATCCGGCGCACGCCTGAGATAGTCGCGATACCAGCGCAGCGCTCCCGAGTCGTCGCCGAGCTTCTCGTAGGCGCGGGCGATGTTGAACGAGAGGGGCGCGCTCGGGGCGAGGGCATCGGCTTCCAGGAACAGATCCACGGCGTCCTTGAAGCGCCCCGCGGCGTACGCCGCCGCGCCCTGTTCATAGCGGGCCTTCGCGTCGGCCCGGCGGCTTTCGCTGATCGAGGCGTCGCCCGCAGGCGCAGGCGGCTCCGCGGCGTGGACCACGGCCGAATGGAGCAGAAGTGTAAGGAGGACGGCGAAGCGCACGACGGGGGAGAGTCTCCCTCATCGGCCGGCCAGGCTCAATACGGGGCGATGAGGTCCGACGACGGTGGTTTCGTCGAGCTCGCGGGCGCCGGCTTGTTCCGTTGCGGAACGGGGCGCCGGGCGCCCTGCGGGGGCGCTGAAACGTCGGGCGAAACCTCCGGGGCGTTCGACGACTCGTCCGCCCGCACCGGGGGCGTATCGGGGACGACGACGCGAGTGGGCGAGGGCGCCGGCAACTCGGGCACCGATTCCGGGGCAGCGGTGGC
>DASUTR010000052.1:0-6119 GCA_036374535.1 Polyangiaceae bacterium | reverse complement strand
CGTGCCGAGCGTTCGCGGTGCGCGGCGCACGAACATCGCGCTCAAGCGCCACGCGCAGGCGCTGCCGTTCTTCGACGCCGAGGTCCGACTGACGAGCGACCCGCAGCACAAGGCCGTCGTGTATTACGAGAAAGGGCTCGTGCTGGAGGACGCACTCGGAGCCCGACCCGAGGCGCGCGCCGCGTTCGAGGCGGGGCTCGAGCTCGACCCCACGAACACGTCGCTGCTCAAGGCCGTCGAGCGCTCGGCGATCGCCGCGAAGGCGTGGGAAGCGCTCGATCGCACGTACGAGCGCGCCGCGAACGCCGTCACCAAGGACACGCGACTCAAGGCCGCCGTCATCGCGGAACGGGCGCGCATCGTCGAAGCCCGACGCTCGGACGTGAAGGGCGCGACCGAGCTCTACCGGCTCGCGCTCGAGACCGATCCGCGCACGACGACGGCCATCCATGCGCTCAAGCGTTTGTGTTTCGCCGAGGATCGGTTCGCCGATCTCGTCACGGTGCTCGCGCGCGAGGCGGACCTCGTCGCCGATCCTGCGGCGCGGGCGTTCGCGTTCTATCGTGCCGGGCGCGTTCAAAGCGATCGCCTGGGCGCGCTGAAGCAAGCGGCAGAGAGCTTCGAGAAGGCGGCCGCCGAAGCGCCGGACGACCGCGTCGTGCTCGAGGAGCTCGCGCGGGCCTATGAGCTCGGCAAACAGTGGGGCGAGCTCTCGACCGTGCTCGAGCGGCTCGCGCGTCTGTCGGAACGGCCCGCCGAGAAGGTCGGCTACTACCACCGTATGGGGCAAATCGCGGAGGAGCGGCTCGCGAGCGACGAGAGCGCGACCGTTTGGTACGAAAAGGCTCGCTCACTCGACCCGGTGTACCTGCCGGCGCTCCAAGCGCTCGTGAAGCTCTACGCGAAGCGCGAGGCGTTCGGTGAGCTCCTCGCCGTTCACTCGGGCGAGGCCGAGAACGCGCTCGACTCGGGACGGCGCGCTTCGGCGCACGCCCGTATGGCGGAAATCTACGAACGCCGGCTCGGCAACGTCGAGCAGGCGGCCGAGCATCACCGTAAGGCGCTCGGGCTCGTTCCCGGATTCGCGCCCTCCTTCAAGGCGCTCGAGCGCCTGCTCGTCCAGAGCGCCCGGTTCACCGAGCTCGCGGAGCTCTACGAGCGCGCCGTCGACCTTGCGTCCGACGCCGAGGAAAAGACGACCTGGCTCTTCAAGATCGGCCGGCTGCACGAGGACGCCCTCGGCGAGCCCGAGCAAGCGCTCGCCGCGTACGGTCGCATCCTGCAAGGGGAGCCGAAGCACCTCGGCGCCATCCACGCCATGCAGCGTGCCGCCGAGCGCGCCGGACGCTGGAAAGAGCTCATCGCGGCGCTCGAGCTCGAGGTGCCGCTCGCCGCCGACAAGCGGCGCCGCGTCGAGATCCTCTTGCGCGCCGGCGAGGTCGCGGAAATCGAGCTCGCCGACGAGAAGATCGCGCTCGCGTATTTCCGCAAGGCGGTCGAAATCGATCCGGCGCACGCCGCGGCGCTATCGAGTCTGGGGCGGCTCCATTACAAGGCCGGACGCTGGGAGGACCTCGTCGAGACGTATCGCTCGGAGCTCGCGCTAGCGCCGAAGGGCCCCGCGGCCGCGGCGCTGCTCTTCAAGATGGGCGAGATTTTCGAGGAGCGCATCGGCAAGGACGAAGACGCGCTCACGTCGTACCGCCGCGCCGTCGACGCCGATCCGACGCACCGTCCTGCACTCCATGCGCTCGAGCGCAAGCTTCAGGAGAAGAGCAAGTGGGACGAGCTCGTGCGGCTGCTCGAGCTCGAGCTCGGCGCGAGCAAGGCGCAAGACGAGCGCTCGCGCGCAGCGTTTCGCATCGGCGAGGTGTACGAGAATCGCTTGCGGCAGCCGGAAAAGGCGCTCGCGGCGTTCGAGCAGTCGCTCGCAGCCGACGCCGATTTTCGTCCGGCGCGCGACGGCCGCGTGCGGCTGCTCACGCACGCTCGCGACTGGAAGCGCCTCGTCGAGGAGCTCGAGAAGGAAGCGAAAGGAGCGCGCGATCCGGCGCTCGCCGTGGCTGCGCTGCTCCGCGAAGGCGAGCTTTATCGCGACGAGCTCGCCGATCCGGGGCGCGCCATCGCGAGCTTCGAAGCCGTGCTGGAGCGCGATCCTGCGCACGTCGAGGCTCTGCTCGCCCTCGAGCCGCTGTACGCCGAGAAAGGCGCGTGGGACTCGCTGGCAACGGCCTACGCCACCGAAGCGCGCGTGCTCTCCGACCCCGGCGCACGCATCGCCGTGCTGCGGGAGCTCGCGCGCATCGAAGAGCGGCGCGCCGGAGAGGATTTGAAATCCGTCCGTGACGCTCAGCTCATGGTGCTCCAGCTCGCGCCGTCCGACCCGGCGGCGCTCGCCGCTCTCGAACGCCTGGCGCTGCGTGCCGGCGATGCGGCCGAGGTGGGTCAGGTCGACGCGCAGCTCGCCTCGGCGAGCGATCCGGCCGTTGCGGCCGAGCACACGACGCGCCTCGCCGAGCTCCTCGAGGCGAGCGGCGACGCTTCGGCGCTCGGTTTGTTCCGCACCGCGCTCACGCGCGAGCCGGACAACGTCGCCGCGGCGCACGGCTTTTCGCGCATGGCCGAGCGGCTGCGCGATCCGAAGCTCTTGGAGGAAGCGGCATCGCGGCTCGTCGAAGTCGCGCTCGATCGCCCGGGTGCGGCGCGCCTCTACGTGAAAGCGGCCGAAGTGCACTCCGCCGCCCGCGACGGCGACGGAGCCGCGTCGATGCTCGAGTGTGCGCTCGAGGTGAACCCCGAGAACGAACCGGCGGCGACGCGCCTCGTCGAGCTGCTCGGCGCGAATACCGATCCGACGCGGCTCATTCGCGCGCTCTCGCAAGCCGCGTCGGCCGCGACCGAGCGCGATCGCGTGGCGGAGCTCTGGATCCAGGTGGCCGAGCTCCAGGCCGAGAAGAAGCACGATACGCCGGCGGCACTCGCGGCGCTCCAGCGCGCGCTCGGCAATCTTCCGGGGCACGTCGCCATCCTCACGAAGCTCTCCGAGCTCTACGTGCGCGACGGTCAATGGACGCAGGCGGTCGACCGTTTGAACCAGATCGTGAGCCAAACCAACGCGCCGCAACGGGCGCGCCTCGATGCGCACGCGCGCCTCGCCGCCATCCTCGACGAGCGGCTCGGAGATCCCGAAAAGGCGCGAGCCAGTGTCGAAGCGGTACTCGCCGTCGAGCCGCACCACGCCGCCGCGCTCGCTCGACTCGTCAAGCTCGAGCTCCGGCGCGGCCGTCTCGACGCTGCCGGAGAGGCGGCGGTTCGGCTCGTCCAGGTTTCGAGCTCGCCCGACGACCGCGTCGAAGCGCTCACGGCGCAGGGACGCGTCGAAAAAGCGCGGGGTCGCCGCGGCTCCGCGGGCAAGGCGTTCGCCGAAGCGATCGAGCTCGCAGGGCTCGAAAGCGAAGCCGCGCAAGGGCTCGTCGAGCTCATCGGCGAGGTGCCGCGCAAACCCGACGCACCGGGCTGGGACGTCTATCTCGCTGCGCTCGGTCGCTTCGCGGAGAAGCCGGAAGCGTCTTCGGGAGAGCGAGCCTCCGCGTTCGTCGAGATCGCGCGGGTGCTCGGCGGTCCGCTCGGTCAGCCCGAGCAGGCCATCCAGGCGCTCGAACGCGGGCTCTCGCTCGGAGCCAATCCGGCGCTCCACGCCGAGCTCGCGCAGCGCTTGCTCGAGGCGGGAAATCCCAGCAAGGCGATGCACTCGCTCCGCCGCGTCATCGAGCTCGATCCGCGCAACGCCGACGCCTGGCGCAAGCTCGGTGAAAGCTTCAAGGGTCTCGGAAAGCGAGGGGAGGCGACGCTCACGCTGTCGGTGCTGGCCGCGCTCGGTCAGGCGAACGACCTCGAGCTCGCGACGCTCGCCCAGAACCCGCCGCGACCCGCCGCCGCGCCTCCGCGCTCGTTCGACGCGAACGAGCTTCAGGTCATCGGCCTCGTGCCGGACAAGGATCCGACCGCGCGCCTGCTCTCGGAGCTGTCCGACCTGCTCGAGAAAATCTACGCGCCGGATCTCGACCGCTTCGGCGTCGGCTCGCGCGACCGGCTCGGTCAGCGCTCGGCAAACCCGCTGCGCCAGCTCGCCGATCGCGTCGGCGTGATCTTCGGCGTCAGCGACGACTTCGATCTTTTCGTGCACGGCGGCAAGGGCACGGCGGTCGAGATCGAATTCACCGATCCGATTTCCCTTCTCGTGCCGTCGGGGGTGCTCAAGCTTTCCGAGTCGGGTCAGGTCTTCGCGCTCGGACGCGTGCTCGCGAACGTCGCGCGCAAGCTCCACGCCGTCGATAGGCTGAGTCCCACGGAGCTCGAGCTCTTGTTCGGTGCCGCGGCTCGCATGGTCGACCCGAGCTTCCCTGCGACGCCTTCGGGCGAGGAGGCGATTGCATCGCTCGCTCGCCGCGTATCGCGCGCGCTACCCTGGATCGGCCGCGGCGCCATCGAGGACGCTGCGCGCGACTACGCGGCTGCGCGCCACACCGACCCGGTCGAGTGGTGGCGCCGGGTGCGCATTTCGGCGGCACGCGCTGCGCTCCTGGTCTCGGACGATCTCACGGCGGCCGTCGCCGTCGTGCGCCGGAGCGAGGGCGATCTCTCGGGCGCGACCGGCCCGACGCTCGCCGATGGCACGCGTCTCGCCGAGGATCTTCTGGGATTCTGGGTGAGCGAGGGCGCAATTTCCGTGCGACGGCGGCTCGGGCTTCTGTGAGCGCCGTCGTCGAGTGGCTCAGCGTTTCGGGGTGACGACTACCTGATCGCCGCTGCGCGTCAGCGTGTACGTGAGGTTCACAGGGCAAACGAGGGATTGGTGGCACTGATCGGCGCCGGCAAACGAACCGGTGATCCGCACGTCGCCCGTCGGCTCGTCGTCTTCGGGCACGAGGCGCGCCGTGAAATCACTGCAATTCGAATCGGTGCCGAGTCCCTGTTCTTCGATGGTGGCCCAGGTTCCTTCGACCTCGGCCTGGAGCGCGGTGGCCGTGCCGGTCTGGACGCAGAGAGCGCGACCGCAAGTGCCGCACCAACCGACGCGAAGAACGATCTCCGAGCTTTCGAGCGTCGCGCTCGGCTGGAGGGGAACGCTCTGGCAGTTCAGTGGTCCCGGCAAGGGATCGCCCCCGCCGCTGCCCCAGGTGCAATTGCAGGACGCCCCGGTGCCCGCTCCCGAAATCGGTCGGCAACCCGCGGAACCCGACACGCCTCCGACTCCCGCGGCTGAGCTCCCGCCGGTCCCAGGCACGTTCCCGCTCCCGCCCGTGCCGGCGCCGCCCGCCGCAGCGGTGCCCGCGGTGCCGCCCGTTCCCGTTGCGCCTCCTTCGCCAGGCGCGCCGGTCCCTCCGCTTCCGCCCGTCGGAGCCGCGCCGCTTCCCGCCGTCATGCCCGCTCCTCCCGTCGTGACCGCTCCTCCGGTCACGCCCGTGCTGCCGGCCGCCGTCGAACCGGCTTCCGTGCCTCCTGTCGCGTGGCCGTCGTCGTCATTTCCGTCCGACTTGCCCGAACAGGACGCGGCCAGCACCAACACCAAAAGTCCAACCCATCCCCGTTTTCCCATGGGCCGAAGCATAGCCCCAAACTGGGGGATTCGCCCGCATTCTCCCTGGTTCGGCGTTGTGCTCTTGCCCTGAAAGCGCGCGAAGGCTAAACCGCTCGCCCGAAGAAACGTTCCCTTCTCCCTCGCTCGGGTGGCGGAACTGGCAGACGCGCCAGATTCAGGTTCTGGTATCGGCAACGATGTGGAGGTTCAAGTCCTCTCCCGAGCACCGTGCGGTGACAGAAGTCGCCGTCACCACCTGGTCCGTGACTGCACGCTCGGACTTGGAGCTTACGAGGCCACGGAGTCGAGAGGCACACGGAACCGCAGGCAGACGAGCGAATCCGTCTCGCCGCTAGGCAAGTCCTCTCCCGAGCACCGTGCGGTGACTGAAGTCGCCGTTGCCACCTGGTCCGGGACTGCACGCTCGGACTTGGAGCTTACGGGGCCACGGAGTCGAGAGCCGCACGGAACCGCAGGCAGACGAGCGAAGTCGTCTCGCCGCTAGGCAAGTCCTGTCCCGAGCACCGTGCGGTGATTG
>DASUTR010000051.1:0-5856 GCA_036374535.1 Polyangiaceae bacterium | reverse complement strand
GCCCGAACACCGCGTCGGATAGGATTTCCACGTCGGGCTCGGAAAGTTCCGTGCTCTTCGGCAGGCGCAGAACGACCCCGACCATTTCACCCAGGCGCAGCACGTCGTTCACGGCGAGCGCGGCGTGCTTGATGCGCTCGCCGTTCACGTACGTGCCGTTCGTGCTCTTGTTGTCGGCGATCGAGTACACCGGACCCTGGCGCGTGAGTACGGCGTGTTCGCGCGAAACGCCCGACGCCTCGAGGACGGCGTCGCCCGTGGCGCCCCTGCCGAGCGTCAGCTGGTTCCGATCGAGCCGCGTGTACACGGACGCTGTGCCGGGGCTGAGCCAGCGGATGACGAAGCCCTTTTTCGCCTCGGGCGCGGCGATGCTCTGCTCGAGGTCCGTGGTGTCTTCTTCGGCGCTCATGCGGGGCGGTTATCCTAGAACGCGCCGCGAAGACGGAGTCCAGACGGCGTGATGGAGACCGACGCTCCGCCCGAGTCCGGCGCGCCAATCACGAAGAGCGCGATGCCCGTAGCGAGGAGCACGCCGCCAGCAATAGCGCTCACGGTGGCGATATTTGCGGCCTCGACCGCCGCGGCCCGATCCGCCGCGCCCGCCGCCTCGCAGTCGTCGCCCCGGCAGTTCTTCTCGGATTCCGCGTTCTTGGACAGCGCTCGGAGCGCGGAAAACGTCGCGATGCCAAAACTTGCAACACCGGCCGTCCCGAAAGCGACCCCCGCCGTGCGGAGTGGAGTGAGCTCCACTCCGAGAAGTTCGGCTCGCCCCTCGTTCGACGTTCGCGGTGCCGGCGCCACCGTCGGAACCGCCGGAATCGCTCGCAGTCTCGGGACGACGACGGTCTCGCTCCGGGGCTCGTTTCCTATCGTCACGTTCGCTCGGTACGGCTCGTAGCCCGGAGCCTTCGCGATGACCACGTGCGAACCAGGGTCGACCGGGATCCGGGTTCCCCAGGCCGCGGGTCCGAGGGGCACGCCGTCGCGCGAAATCCCGACGCCCGGGAGCGCGGCCGTATCGGGATCCACTTGCACGGTAAGAAACGAGAGGCGTTTCTTGAGCGCTTCGGCTCGTTCGCGCGCCGCGCTCTCGCGCTCCGGGTAGCGCTCGGCGTTGGCTCGCGATGCCACGTCCATGAGCTCTACCCAAGCGCTCGCGAACCGTCCCTGCCGCTCGTGGCAGAGGGCGAGCACGTGGAGCGCGCCCGTCGCTGGATCGAGCCGGTAGCTTTCCTCGAGCTTCGGGCAGGCTTTCTCGTAGTCGCCCTTTTCCATCAACGCTTGGCCCTCGGCAAAGAGCGCTTCGGCGGCGACCGGGTCGCTGGGCGACGCGGCGCTCGCCCCTCCCGCGAGCAAGAACACGAAGAGCAGGGCCGCGAACGCGCAGTGGACGGAGAGCGGCGTGCGCACGGCCTGCCCCCGAGTATAGATTGGTCCCGATTCGGTTCTGCGAGATTCATGAGTTCCGGTGCCACCTCCCCGACGACGGCCTTGCCGCTCGACGATGATTCGGCGGACGCAGCCGAGCGGCAGAGATTGCCGGATCCGGTGCTGCCCAAGCCGGGACACCTCCTCGCCGGAAAGTACCGTGTGGACGGCGCGATCGGGCGAGGGGGGATGGGGGTCGTCGCAGCGGGACATCAGTTGAGCCTCGACCGCCCTGTCGCGATTAAGTTCTTGCGACAAGCGCTCGCCGGGACCGCTCGCCAGCGCTTCACGCGCGAGGCCATGGCGATCGCCAGGATGCAGAGCGAGCACGTGGTGCGGGTTTTCGACGCTGGTGAGGAAGACGGCGTGCCGTTCATCGTCATGGAGCGGCTCGTCGGTAACGACCTCGCTGCCGAGCTCGGACGCGGTCCACTTCGGCCCGAGGTGGCCGTCTCGTACCTTCGAGAGGCGTGCGAAGCGATTGCCGAAGCGCATTCGCTCGGCATCGTGCACCGAGACCTCAAACCGTCCAACCTGTTCATCGCGGAGGGCGCGAACGGTCGGCGAATCGTCAAGGTCCTCGACTTCGGGGTGTCGAAATGGCTCGGCTCCGCGCCCGACGGGGAGACTCCGCTCTCCACCGCGGATCACGGCCTGGTCGGCACACCCGCGTACGTTTCGCCCGAACAGCTCACGACCCCCGGGGCGGTGGACGGCCGCACCGACCTCTGGGCGCTCGGCGTAGTACTTTATCAATGCCTGTCCGGCAAGCGGCCGTTCGAAGTACGCGGCATTCCTCAGCTCTGCGCGGCGATCTTGACCGCGCAGACTCCCGAGCTCGACCCGAACCTCGGCGTTCCGGAGGCGCTCCGGGCGATCATCCGGCGCTGCTTGCGAAAAAAACCGGCGGAGCGCTATGCGAGCGTGGACGAGCTCGACGCGGCGCTTGCGGCGTCCATGACGCCTCCAAGCGCTGCCGGTCGCGTGTTCGGAGCTGTCCGATCTCGGCCGGCGCTAGCGTTTTTGGTCGCCAGCGCGGTGGTGGCGCTTGGAGCGGCGTCGATCCGTTTCCACTGGATCGGTCGCGATGCCGAAGAGCGCCCCGCTGGGACGGCTCCGGCTCAGGAATCGCAAGCAGCCGGCAATCCAGTGGTACCCGGCGTCTCTCCGCTCCCGCCAGCGGCTGCCGCTCCCACGAGCCTTCCGGTCGTTTCGGCCAGCGCTACGCCGCCGGCGATGCCAAGCGCCCCGAAGGCCCGCGTCGTTCGCGAAGCGCGTCGATCCGATGTTAAAGCCGTGCCAAGCTCGGCCGCACCAGCGAGCTCGGGGGTGAGCGAGCAGCCAATCGAGAAACCATCGCCGAAAGATGACGCGTCGAAGCCGATGTACCGCCGCTGAGCGCTTACCACCGTCGAAGAGCGGGCGGGGAGGGGAGCGCGCTCGGCTGCGTTTCGCGGCCTTGTTCCTGCTCGGTTCCGCGCCGTTCTTTGCCTGCGGATCCCTCTTCGGAATCGACTCGCCCCGGATCGTCTCGGACGGCGGCGCCGGCGGAGACTCCGGCCGCGACGGCGGCGCGGCGGGCGAATCTCCTACGGGTGGCGTCGCAGGCACCGCGAGCGGGCGTGGCGGAACCCATGCCAGCGGAAGCGGCGGCGCTTCGGGAAGCGGCGCCGGGTCGGGTGGGAGCGCCGGCGAGGAAGGCGGCGCGGGTGGCGAGCCCGGCCCCGATCCGGGCCCGACGCTCGGCGAAGCGTGCGACGCCAACGGCGAGTGGTCCTGCACGACCGCGAACCCGAACATCACGCTCGCTTGCGAAGACGGAACCTGGAGACTCGATAGCTTCTGCCGGCATGAACAACGCTGCAACCCCGCGACGGCCGAGTGCGAAGGACTGAGCACCTCGTGCGTCGCCGGCGCGAACGCCGTTTGCGCCTCGGACGGCGGCAAAGTCATCGACTGCAGCGTCAGTCAGTTTCAACCACCCTCGCGGATTTGCCCTTACGGCTGCCAAGCTGGTCGCTGCTCCCCCGGCACAGGCGACGAGCTCATCGTCCATACGGAGGACGACGACGACCAAGGTGGCTTGGCCCGTTGGTCCATCCCAATCCCCGTGTGCTTCTTGAAAAGCGACACCGATGTGCCGCCCGCCTGGATTCGTTCCGAAGTCGAGCGCACTTGGGGTCGCTACCTGAATGTCGAGTTCACGGGTTGGGGCGAGTGCTCGAGCCCCACCGTGGCGGGTGTGGTCATCGAGTTCCTCGAAAACTGCGAGCTCCGTCTCGGCGGAAAACCTCCGACGGGATCCCCCGGCAGGGAGGAGCAGTCTCGCGTGGGTATCTGCAAGAGCTACCGGAACGCCGCGGGCGAACTCGAGGAAATGAAGAACAACGAGCCGCTCCTCCGCTTCGTCGTGCGCCACCAGTTCGGGCACGTGCTGGGACTGGACGAGTCGGAGCAGCCCTCGACCGATACCGTCATGGTGCGGGCGCTGGAGAAATCGAACGCGGCGCGGCTCCAGCTCACACACAACGACGTGAACCGCTACTTCGCTTTCAGCTACCAGTACAAGCCGCCGCGTACGCTCGTCACGACGTCCGGCCTGTGTCTCACCGCCTTCGGCTCGACGGTCCGACCTGCTCCTTGCTCGCAGAGCGGCTCCGGGCGGTTTCTCTTCAACGCGGGCGAAGTGCAAAGCGCGCTCGACGGCGTACCAGGATGTCTGACGCTCTCCGGCGGCGACGGCGACACCGTGGGTCTTGCACCCTGCGGGACGGCGTCGTCCGCGATCCGCATGGCGCGCGCTCGCTGGAGCACTCCGGACCGCTGCGTGGCACCCGACTTCCCCGCGCCCGGCAGCGCCGTTTCGACCGGGCCTTGCGCTCCCGTCGGTGATCCAGCGCAAGCCTGGTTCTTCGAGCCCGTAGCCTCCGAGCGGCAGAAGCTCTCGGCCCGGATCCGCTTCAGCCCGACCGGCGACTGCCTGTCGGTGCCGGGCGGTGCGGCCTCGCTTTCCGACACTCCCCTGCTCGAGGCGTGCGGCCAGACCGTCCTCGAGAGACACGTCTTTTATCTCTGGATCAACGGCCAGATCTCTTTCGGGGTGACGACGGCTGGGTTACCGGCCATTTGCCTCCAGTGGAATTCGCCGGACAGCACGCTTTATTTCGGCTCGTGCAACTTCGACACCTACTGGCTGTCCGGCGCCCTCGAGACTGCGGACGGCCTCGCCCTCACCATCGAGCCGAGCAACCCGAACGCGGAGCTTCGAGCCGTCGCCCTCGGCGCGAATGTGCTGCCGAGCGACGACCAGATCTTCGACTTCTCTTTCTGAGCAGCGATGTTCCCGCCGAAACTCCAGCCTCTCCGAACCGCCGGCTTGGCGCTGCTCGCGGCGGGCTGCGGAGCGCTGCTCGGCGTGTCCCCGCCCGATCCGAGCGACGGCGAAGCTGGCGATAGCGGCCAAGGCGGGGCGAAAACGGGCGGCCGCTCCGGCAGTGGCGGCTCCGGTATGGGCGCGACCGGCCAGGGCGGAACCTCGAGCAGCGGTGAAGCGGGCGAAGGCTCAGGCGGGAGCCCCTTGGGCGGCGCATCGTCGACCGGGGGTCGCGCGACGGGTGGCGAGTCAGCGGGAAATGGCGGGGGAGCCGGAGACGACGGCGCGGGCGGCGAGCAACCCGAACCGGTCTTTCCCGACAAGGGCAGTGCTTGCTCGGTTCCAGGAGCAACTGCTTGCGCGAGGGAACGGTCGCCCAAGCGCTTGCTCTGTACGGACGGAGTGTGGATAGAAGCCGAAGACTGCCCGACTGCCACCTACACCGAACTGTGCGATCGGACGACCGGTACGTGCGGCATTCCAAGGTGCGAAAAACCGGGTCCATGGATGTGCACGCAAGAGGATTTGCTCGTCTGTGGGCCCGATCGGGTGACCGAGAGCCTGGAGTTTTGCCTGTTCGGCTGCGTCGGAGCTACTACTACTACTCCGCCGGCCTGTGGCGGACCCCAAGAGGGTGAGCTGCTCATCGATCAGCCGGGACCGCTTCGCACGCCGTCCGGCCTGTGGCCGAATCCGCTCATCCCGGTGTGCTGGCGAAACACGGACGCCACGTCGTCGAACGCCCGTGCGATTCGCGAACGCATCGACACCACGTGGGGCCGCTTCTCGAGCGTCGGCTTTCCTGGCTGGGGCGAGTGCGACGACGCGTCGACGGGCGTCGAGCTTCGATTCGTCGAGGACTGCGAGGGAGAGCTCGCGCGCGTTCCGTTCCTCGGCTACCCGGGGCCCTCCGTTACGCTTCCCATCGACCTCTGCATAAGTTACCGGGATTCAGAGGGGTCTCAAAACGTCGGCGAAGGCCTCCTCGGGTTCGTCGCCCTCCATGTCTTCGGGCACGTGCTCGGTTTTGAAGATCTCAGGCTCGACCGAGACAT
>DASUTR010000050.1:0-21817 GCA_036374535.1 Polyangiaceae bacterium | reverse complement strand
GAGCACCTTCATGCCCTTCGCCTTCGCGGCCTTGGCGTACGTGATGACCTTGGCCTTGTTGTTGTACCCGCTGGCCGGGTTCACCCAAACGCGCAACCGTACGTAGTTTGCGCCGATTCCTTTGATGATATCGAGCGGGTCCTTCTTGACGCCGGCCGCGTCGTAAAACGACTTGCCCAGATCCAGCGTTCGCTGGACGGACGACATGTCCGCCCCGAGCATCGTCATGGCGGCGGCATCCTGCGAGGAACCGATGGGCTCGTCGAACTCCGCCCCCACCCCTTCCTCCGCGGGGAGAGTACAACTCGGCATCAGAGCTGCGGTAAAAATGGCACCGACGAGCCTCGACAGCGATGACTTTCCAATGTGCATGACTGCTCCAGAACCCCCCCAATTGGGTTCACCGAGATCGATGACGATAAACGGATCGATCGGAGTTCGGAAGATCGATTCTCGAAGCGCGCGTCGCTTTTGTGGGAGCGCATCGCACAAATTTTCGCGCTCGGCGATTTTTCGCGCCTTCGGATTTGCGGGCGTCGCGATTTGCACGACTTGTGCAAATCGGGGACGACGGCCCGTTCGTGTCCGCGGAGCTCCGTGCGCCCTCGGCCGCTCCCCCCGGACCTCGGGGAACTTTTGCCCGCGCCGCGCGGTCGCGTACGATGGCGGTTCCGCAGGCGCTCACGCATAGGGGAACATGCCGAACGACGCGCTCGATTTCAGGCTGCTCTTCGAGAGCTCGCCGGACGTACTCCTCGTGCTCCTGCCGGACGCGCCGCGATTCACCATGGTCGCTGCCACCGACGCTCGTCTTTCGGTTACGCACACGACACGTGAGGGGACGCTCGGGCGGGGACTCTTCGAGCTCTTCCCCGACAATCCGGACGACACCGGGGCGACGGGTACGAGCAACTTGCGCGCCTCGCTCGAGCGCGTGCTCGCGACGCGCGCCGCCGACACGATGGCCGTACAAAGGTACGATATCCGCGGGCCGGACGGGACATTTCAGGCGAAGTACTGGAGCCCGAAGAACGTTCCGGTGCTTTCGGCCGACGGCTCGATCGCCTTCATCTTGCACCGCGTCGAAGACGTGACCGATCTCGTGCAGGCGAGCGAGCTCGGGCAAGAGCTTCGCGATCGCACGCGGCAGATGGAGCGCGAGGTGCTTTCGCGCAGTCGCGAGCTCGCCGAAGCGAATCGAAGCCTGCGCGACGCGAACACGAAGCTCGGCGAGCTCGACTCCGCGAAGACCGCGTTTTTCAGTAACGTGAGCCACGAGTTTCGAACTCCGCTCACCCTGATTCTCGGTCCCGTCGAGCGCGCGCTCGAGAGTCCCGAAGGCGTACTCGCGGGCGAGGAGCTCGTGGCGCTCCACAGAAACGCGCTCCGGCTGCTCCGGCTCGTGAACAGCCTGCTCGATTTTTCGCGCATCGAGTCGGGCAGGCTCGCGATGTCGTTCGCGCCGGTCGACCTCTCGACGCTCACCGCGGGGCTCGCCGGAGCTTTCCAGTCCCTGTTCGACGACGCCGGGCTCGCGCTCTCCGTCGAGTGCCCACCCCTTCCCGAAGCCGTCTACATCGACGCGGCGCACTGGGAAAAAGTGGTGATGAACCTCGTTTCGAACGCGTTCAAGTTCACGTTCGAAGGGGAGATCGCCGTGGGTCTCCGCTGGCGCGGCGATCACGTGGAATTTTCGGTGCGCGACACGGGGACCGGCATCCCCGAGAACGAGCTGCCGAGGATTTTCGAGCGCTTCCACCGCGTGGAAGGCGCGCGTGGCCGGAGCTTCGAGGGCTCGGGTATCGGACTATCGCTGGTCCACGAGCTCGTTCGGCTTCACGGCGGAACCGTGAAGGTGACGAGCGAGGTGGGGCGTGGAACGACGTTCGTCGTGACGATCCCCACCGGGTCTCGCCATTTGCCGGCGGAACGCATCGTCGCGACGACGCCGTTCTTCGTGCAGAGCGACGCGGCGCTGGTCGCGCAGGTGCTGGAAGCCAAGCAATGGCTCGAGACGGGCTCGGGCTCCCCGCGCGCGCTCGCGGAGAAGCCGAGGCCGTCCACGGTGCCGGCGATGCGCGGAAAGGGCGGCCGTCTCGTCGTCGCGGACGACAACGCCGACATGCGCGAGTATCTCTACCGCTTGCTCTCGCCGCACTGGGAAGTCGAGCTCGTTCCCGACGGCAAGGCGGCGTTCGCCGCGGCTCTCGCGTCGCCGCCCGATCTCGTGCTGAGCGACGTCATGATGCCCGAGATGGACGGCGTGTCGCTGCTCAACGCGCTCCGAGCGAACGAGCGCACGAGCACGATCCCGGTGATCTTGGTGTCGGCGCGGGCGGGCGAAGAGGCTCGGCTCGCGGGCCTCGAGACGGGCGCGGACGACTACCTCGTGAAGCCGTTCGCGGCGCGCGAAGTGCTGACGCGCGTCCGCACGCACCTCGAGATGGGACGATTGCGGCGCGAGTTCGCGGCGCGTCTCGAGAAGGAGCGGGCGGCCCTTCAGGCCGCGTACGACGAGCTCAAACACACCCAGGCACAGCTCGTCCAGTCGGCCAAGATGGCGTCGCTCGGCGAGCTCGTCGCGGGGGTCGCGCACGAGCTCAACAATCCCCTGGCCTTCGCGCTCGCGCACTCGACCACCGTGGCGAAGAGTCTCGATACGCTGGAAAAGGTGCTCGCGGCTCCGCTTCCCGAAGCGGCCGATGCTTCGCTGAAGCGAGCGCGCGTGCGGCTTCGAGAGATGCACGGGGGGCTCGCGCGGATTCAGGAGCTCGTGTTGAAGCTTCGCACGTTCTCTCGTCTCGACGAGGGCGAGCGCAAGCGCATCAGCGCGAAAGAGAGCGTCGAATCCGTGCTCACCATTCTCGGCCATCGCATGGGCGAGGGCGTGCGGGTGAGCACGGCATTCGGTGAACCCGACGTACTCGACTGCTTCGCCGGTCCCTTCAACCAGGCGGTCATGAACCTCGTCACGAACGCGATCGACGCGGTCGGAGGAAACGGAGAGATCGCGATCACGACGGGCGCTCGCGACGGCTGGTTCGAAGTCAGCGTCGCCGATACGGGCTCCGGTATCCCCGAAACGCTGCGGGACCGCGTCTTCGAGCCCTTCTTCACGACCAAGCCCGTCGGCCACGGCACGGGTCTCGGACTTTCGATCACGTATTCGATCGCCAAGAAGCACGGAGGCGAAGTCGTGCTTCGGCCGCGCGAGGGCGGCGGAACCGTCGCCGTGCTGCGCATTCCGCTCGGCGGCGGGCCGGCTTAGCTCGGGACGAGACGGCTTCGTCGGGGCGCTGACCAGACGTGAGCCGTGACGGGCCCGTCGCGGTACCCACTCGAACGGCCTCGAAAGTGGCCGTTCGATGCTCAGTCGTGCCGCTTCCCACCTGTTGATTTCCAGCATCGCTGTCGCCGCGGTGGGGCTCGCGGGCTGCACCGGTAAGCTCGAGGGTCCGGCCGCCGAAGAGGGCCGCGGGGGTCGCAGCGGCTCGGGCGGGAAGGGCTCGAGCGGAAAGGTCGGCTCGGGCGGCTCCGAAGCCACCGGCGGCAGCGGAGCAGGCGGCGCGAGCGGTTCGGGAGGAACGAGCTCGGGGACGGGCGGTAGCGCCGGATCATCGATGCCTGCCGCCGACGCGCGCCCCGGGTACTCGCGGCTGACACGCGCCGAATATCTCGCGACGGTCGAGGCGGCGTTCGGGATCGAAGGGGACCTTTCGCTCGTACCGGTCGACGGTCGCATCGGGCCTTTCACGTCGAACGCATCGGTTTCACCCGATCCCGTTCACCCGTACTTGCTGGCGGGTGAGGACCTCGCTCTTTCGCTCGTGCCCGCGGAGCTACCCGCCTGCTCGGCCGCCGACGTCGCGTCCTGCGTTCGCGACACCTATCGCGCTCCCTTCGAGCGGCTGTTCCGGCGACCCCTCACGGACCCCGAGCTCGAACGCTGGTCGGCCCTCGTATCGGACCTCCGAACCGCGGGCGTGACGGCCGAGAACGCAACGCGCGCGCTCGTGAGCGCTGCGCTCCTCAGCCCGGATTTCTTGTTTCGCGCGACCCCGGCCGCGAGCCCCGAAGCGCGTGCTCGCGCGCTCGTCGAGCACCTGAGCTACGCGCTGTGGGACGCGCCGCCCGACGCCGCGCTGCGCGAAGTGACGACACGGCCCGCCGCCGAGCTCGGAGCGCTGCTCGGAACCGAAGCGCTGCGTCTTGCCCGCGATTCGCGCGCCGTTCCGAATCTCACGCGCTTCGTCGCGCAGTGGCTGCACGTCGATACCGACTTGCGGCTCGCCGACGCGGCGTTCGGAAGCTCGCCGCTCTATCTCGAGCTCACGGCGCTCGTCGAGCACGCGCTCGCGAACGACGTGTCCGTGGTGTCGCTCATTTCGGCACCTCGTGGATTCGTGCACGAGGACAACGTGGACGCGTACGATCTCGCGAGCGCGCCGAGCACGGACGCCGTCTCGCTCGTGACGTGGCCGGCGGATTCCGCGCGGCGCGGCGTGCTCGGCCAAGAGCTCTTCGCGGATTCGACGCGCCACCCCGATTCGGGCCGCCGGCCCATCTTCCGTGGAAAGCTCGTGCGAAGCTCGCTCCTCTGCGATTCGATCCCCGCGCCGAGCGCCGACCTGCTCGAGCTCGACGACGAGGTAGGCGATCGCACGGTCGACGACCGTTGCGCCGGCTGCCACACGTTGATGGACCCGATCGGCAGGGCGTTCGCGCCGCTCGACGCCGATTTCACGGGCACCCCGCCGGCGGCCGAGATCCTCGAGCATACCGAGCTCGCGGGCACGTACGCGTCGCTTCCGGAGCTGCTCGACGCCGTCGCCGGCAGCCGGGCGTTCGCGGAGTGCTTCGCGCGCCATTGGCTCGCCTTCTTCCTCGAGCAGCCGCTCGACGA
This sequence comes from Polyangiaceae bacterium, assembly GCA_036374535.1. Classification (GTDB taxonomy): domain Bacteria; phylum Myxococcota_A; class Polyangia; order Polyangiales; family Polyangiaceae; genus PMG-095. The sequence goes on along the minus strand of DASUTR010000050.1, from coordinate 16,914 downwards.
GGTCGATCGCGTGTTCGCCTCCGAGCTCGCCGACGAAGTCACGGCCGGCGCGAGCCTCGGCGACGTCGTCGAGCGGAGCATCGTGACGCTCGCGACGCGCTCCGAAACGCTCGTGCCCTGGTGCGAGGGAACATGACCCAGCGATCCATTCCGCTCTCCTCGCGCCGCACGCTCTTGAAAGGGCTCCCGGCGGGCCTCGCCGGTCTCGCGCTCGTTTCACCGTTCTGGTCCCGGCTCATCGGACGCGCGCACGCCGCCGGAACGCCGCAGCAGCGGCTCATCGTCTGGTACACGGCCGACGGCACCGTCCCGGAATGGTTCTGGCCGTCCGCACCGGGCGCGCTCACGATCCGCTCGGACCGCTCGAACGATCTGAGCGGCCAGGATTTCAACACCGCGATCCCCTCCGCCGACCGCCCGACGTTCATTCTGCAGCCCATCGCGAGCTACGCCGAGCGCACGTTGCTCGTGAAAGGGCTCAACAATCCCGGTGAGGCCGATCACGCTCCCTGCGTGCAGAGCTGCCTCACGGGCGAGGCGGTGCGCGACGACGACACGGGCTCCTCGCCGTCGCTCGACGCGCTCATGGCCGAGGTGCACACGGACACGACGCACGCCGAGCCGGTGCTTCGAACCGGCGTGTACGGCAACCGCGTGTCGTACGACGGAACGCGAGACGTGAGCCGCCCGCGCGGGCGCGACTTCGTCGAGCCGTCGTGGCAGCCCGTGGGCGACGCTCGACGCGTGCTCGACGTCGTCGGCGGTGCGCCCGATCCCGGCGCCGATCCGGCGCTGCGCACGGCGAGCCGCCTCGCGGTGCTCGGCTCCGTACGCGAGCGCGTCGAGGCGCTACGCTGCACGTCGGGAACACCGGCGGCGCAGCGGCTCGAAGCGTACGTCGAAGAGGTCGCTCGCCTCGAGCGGCTCGAGCGCGACATGCGGCCGACGGATCCCACGGGGCCACTCGTCGACCCGAACGACGCCACGGCGACGGCGGCGCAGGGCGACATCGCGCGGCTTCCGGACATCGCGCCGTTCGTGCGCGACCTCGCCGTGACGGCGCTCGCGCTCGGCTACTCGCCGGCCGTCACCATCCAATGGGGCGCGTCCGGCACGAACAACATCCAGGGCGGCCGCCTCACGGATTATCGCTACGATTTCTTGCCGGATTTCGAGTACCCGGGCGCCGGCGATCACGGCCTCGCGCACCCGGAGGACGGCGCGTTCATGGACGCCGGTCACCGCATCACGGCTGCCGTCTCGACACGCGATCGCGTGCGCATCTATCGCTGGTTCGCCGGGCAGCTGAAGTTGCTCCTGGATCGGCTCGCCTCGATTCCCGACGGTGCCGGCACGCTGCTCGACACGACCACGGTGCTTTGCGTCTCCGAATTCGGCGGCCCGAACGCGAACAGCACCGCCGCACAGCACTCTCCGCGCAATCTTCCTTACGTCGTCATCGCGGGCGCCCAAACGCCGTTTCGCACCGGTCAATCCCTCACGGTCGATCGTACCCACGGCGACTTTCTCTTGACGCTCGCGCGCGGGTTCGGCAGCACCGAAGCGCGCATGGGTGTCGGTACCAGCGTGATCGACGGGATTCTGCGGGCGTAGCTCGATTCGGCCGGCGCTTGCGCGCTCCCGCGTGCTCGATCCAGTCTTCGCCCATGGTCGTCGTCGGGCGCGCGCGCCTCGGGGTGGGAGCACGAGCAATCGCGGGGCTGGCGTCGCTCGCCAGCGCCGGCACGGTAGCCGCGCAGGGCGGCTTTCACGCTCCGGAAACGTGCGGTACGCAGGCGGAATTCTCGCGCGAGCTCGAGCGGCTGCTCGGCGCCGAAGGACCGCGTGCCACGCCGCAATCCGTCACCATCGACGGCTCGGACGGCGCGGACTACCGCCTGCTCATCGTTCTTCGCGAGGGAACGCGCGAGCTTCGGCACACCGACTGCCGCACGCTCTTTCGAAGCGCGGTCGTGATCGCGGCGGCGTCTTACCAAGAAGAACGTCGCCGCCAAGCGTCACCGGCGGAGCCGCCGGCGCCCGCCTCGCCCCGAGCGCCGCCATCGGCGCCGCCGGAGCCGTCATCCCCGAGCATTCGGTTCTTTCTCGGCGGCGGAATCGGAGCGGCCGCAGGTCCGCTCCCCGCCGTTTCGCCGCTGTTCGAGCTCGCGTTCGGAGCCGAGCGCGAAAAGCTCGGGCTGTCGCTCGCTCTCCGGTACTTCGTTGGAACGGAAGCCCGGGAACCGAGCGGTCATGGCGTGCTCGTCAACGGATTCGGCGCCCGCCTGATGGTCGCCTACGAGCCGTGGCGCCCGCTGCGCGCTTCGGCCGGCGTCGGCGTGTACCGGCTCAGCGGTGAAGGACGCGGAACCTTCGAGCCTCTGTCCGACGAGACGGTCGCGGTCGAACCCGCGCTCGAGCTCATGGCCCTGCCCGTCCGCACCGACGCTTTCGAGCTCGGGATCGCCGTGGGTGCCCACTGGGCAGCCGTACAGCCGAGTTTCGTCATCGGAGGATACGGAGAAGTCTTCGAGGTTCCTCGATTCGGCGGCGAAGGCCTTTTTCGCGCCATTTGGCGGATTCCATGACGGATTTTCGCGGCGCCGGCGATGAACGCCGAATGGCCGCTGCGGATCTGCCCGAGCCGAGCCCCGTCGGGGTCCTGACCTCGGCGCTCGAGCGCTCCGCGGCCGTCCCCGGCATCGCGGAAATCTACGCGGCCCATTTGAAATACGTATGGCGGTGTCTGCGCGCCCTCGGCGTCGCGGACGCCGTGCTCGACGACGCCGTCCAGGACGTCTTTCTCGTCGTGCAACGAAAGCTCGCGCAGTTCGACGGACGGGGGCAGCTCCGGACGTGGCTTTATGCCATCGCGCTCCGCATCGCGCGTCGCTACCGCGCAGCCGCCGCCGAAGAAGCGCGCCGTCGTGCTCTCGAGCCGCCCCCGCTCGGCGCGGACGACGTGGATGCGTCTCGCGAGCTGCCCGGTGACGCCGACACCGAACACTCGCTCGAGCAGGGCGAGCGTCTCGAGCTCGCGCGCCGCGCGCTCGAGCGGCTCGACGACGCGAAGCGCGAAGTGTTCGTGCTCGGTCACGTCGAGCAGATGTCGGCACCGGAAATCGCCGAAGCCGTCGGCATCCCCTTGAACACGGTGTATTCGCGCCTGCGCGCGGCGCGCCTCGAATTCAACGCGCACGTCGCGCGACTCGAACCCCGGAGACCGCGATGAGCTCCCCCGAACCCGATTTCGATCCCTTTTTGGACGCGCTGCGAGCCGACTTTCCGAGCCGGGGCGACGAACGGCGCCTGAAGCAGCGCCTGCTCGCGGCGGGGGTCGGCGTCACGACGGGCGTGGTCGCGCCCGGCGCCGCGGCGGCGGGCCTCGCCGGCGTTTCGAGCCTGCCGGGAGTAGTTCTGCAGAAGTTCGGCGCGCTGTCGTGGGTGACGAAGGTCGGCCTTGCCGGCGTCGCGGCGGCGGTCGCGGCACCGGCGGTGTACGTCGCGAGCACGCCGACTCCGCAAGCCGTCGAAGCGCTCTCGCCGAATCCGCATCCACGAGCGGCGGTACGAGCCACGAGCCCGCGCCCGGTTGCGACGGTTCTCGCCCCCGAGCGCAGCGAACCCAGCGAAGACGAAAGAGTTGCCCCGCTCTCGCCGGCTCGCCCGGCGCCCGCGCCGCCCGTCGTGATGCCGGCCGCGCGCGAGCTCGTCGAGCTCCCGCGTCGGGTCGCCGGCGCATCGTCCGCGTCGTTTCCGGTGGACGAAGACGACGGCGTACGACCGCCGAGCTCGCTAGCCGAGGAAACCGTGCTCGTCGAGCGCGCGCTCTACGCGCTCCGGCAGGGCGATCGCGACGGCGCGCGCCGCGCGCTTGCGGAGCACGCTCGGCGGTTTCCGAGCGGACTGCTCGCGCGCGAGCGCGACCGCGCGCTCGAACGCACGAATGCCTCTCTGGACGCGAAGAGTTCCGCGTCTTCGCCCGTGAACGATTCCCTTGAACCCGCGAGGAACTGACGATGTCGAAGCAACGAACGACCGCGCTCATGACGGCTCTCCTTTCGCTTTTGCCCCTCTTGCTCGCTGCCAAGGGCTGTGACGCCCTGGTCGGCAACGACAAGAAACCGTGCGCCGGCCTCGCTGGGACACCCTGCCCACAGGGCGAATTCTGCGATTTCGCGCCGGACGCGGCGTGCGGCGCCGCGGATCAGACGGGCGTTTGTCGCTCCGTCCCTGACGCCTGCACCCTGGAACACGCTCCCGTGTGCGGCTGCGACGATCGGACTTACGGCAACGCCTGCCTCGCGAACCTTGCCGGCGTCTCGGTGGCGAGCGCGGGCGAGTGCGGCGGCGGAGGTCGAGTGTGCGGCGGCATCACCGGCGCGGCCTGCGGAGCGGGCGAATTTTGCGACTTTCCGGATGGCGCGTCGTGCGGTTTCGCCGACGCGACCGGAACGTGCGCGCCGATTCCGCAGGCGTGCGACCTCATCTTCAGCCCGGTGTGCGGCTGTGACGGACGCACGTACTCGAACGCGTGCCAAGCCAACCAGGCGGGGGTGTCGGTGGCGAGCGACGGCGAATGCGGCGGTGGCGGTCAGGTGTGCGGCGGTCTTCTCGGCACACCGTGTCCCGGCGAGCAGTTCTGTAACTTCCCGCGCGACGCGCTGTGCGGAGCCGCCGACGCGACCGGGATCTGTACGGCGCGCCCCACGGCTTGTGAGGACGTCTACGCGCCGGTGTGTGGCTGCGACGGCAGTACGTACGCCAACGCCTGCTCGGCGTTCGGCGCCGGTGTTTCCGTGGCACGGGACGGCGAGTGCGACTCGGGCGGTGGACGTGAATGCGGAAGCATCGCGGGCGGCGGCTGCCCCGCGGGACAATTCTGCAATTACCCGCTCGACGCCCTATGCGGCGCCGCCGACGGACCCGGCACTTGTACGCCGATTCCGGAGGTATGCACGACCGACGACAACCCCGTGTGCGGCTGCGGGGGCACGACGTTCAGCAATGCTTGCGAAGCGCACCGCGCCGAGGTTTCCGTCGCCCACGCAGGCCCCTGTCCCTGAGCCGACCGGCGAACGCCGCCGCCGCCGTATTGCCGTGAAGACGCCCGCGACGGCGAGCGACCAGAGCACCGAAGCGTGCATCGAGCGCCGGGCCACTCGACATCCACAGCCGAGTCGTCCGCGGCTCTAGTGGGCTCGCTCGGAGTCGAACATCACGAACGCGATCGTGGGCGTGCGCTCGGGCGGCGCTTCGGATAGCGCTTCGACACGTCGTCCTGTCCCGCGGTTCGGCCCGACGCCGTCGTCGACGTCGAACTCGCTCACGCGGAACGAGCTTCCCAGGGACTGGAATTCTTCAGCGCGAGTGATCGCCCCGTCACCGTGAGCCGCGAAACGGCGCATGATGTGCCTCGGTTACGGAATGATTGATGATGGCCGCCCGCTGTGAATGACCCCCCGCGTTCCGATCCGTTGCGCAAACAGGCGACGCTCGTAAGGCTCGTGGTGGTACTCGGCATGACGTTGCTCGTCCCTCCTGCCGTCGCGGCATCGGCGGGCTCGCTGCCGATCGAGCTCGATTGGGAGGGTCCGCCGAGCTGCGCGCCGCCCGAGGATCTCGACGGCGCGGTGCGCGGATTTCTCGGCGACGTGCCGCCGCCCGACGACGTGCCGCCGATCGCGGCGCGCGTGACACTTCGCGAGAGCGCGGACGGGCGCTTCGACGTGCGCATGGTGACGACGAGCGGCGGCGCAACGCGCGAGCGGCGTCTCGGCACCGAAACGTGCGACGAAGCCCGAGAGCTCGTCGCGTTCTTGCTCGCGCTGCTCGTGGACCCGCGCGCGGCTGAACCGGCGGCTTCGTCCGCCGCGAGCGCGCCGCCCGCGCCTGCGAAGCCTGCCGCGGAGCCGGATCGAGCGGCGCCGGTCTCGGCACCCGAGAACGAACGCGACGCCCACTTTGTTTTGGGTCTCGCGGCGAGCGCCGAGCTCGGCGTGCTGCCGGGCGGTAGCTTCGGCGGCGAAGTCCGCGGCGGCGTGGTTCTTTCGCGCTTCTCACTCGAGGCGGTGGCACGCGCCTGGCTGCCGCGTCACGCGGAGAGCCCCGACGTCGCGGGAGCGGGCGGCAAGTTCACGGCGTTCGAGGCCGGAGTCCTCGGCTGTCTGCGCGGAGCGCCGGGGGGCGGCCTGTCGGCTCAGGCATGCGCGGGTCCATTCCTGCTGTCGCTCGAGGGTGAAGGCTACGGCGTAACGGCTCCCGGCAGCGAACGGGCGCTCGTCGCCGCTGCGGCCGGCGAAGCTGCGCTGCTGGTTGCGATCGCTCGCCACCTGTCGTTGCGTCCGGCGCTCGGAGTGCTGGTGCCTTTCGGCCGTCCCACGTTCGCCATCCACGACGTGGGCGCCATCCATCGACCGGCCGCGGTGGCGGCGCGAGCCGCTCTCGGATTGGAGGCCCGGTTTTGACGGGGCGTTTCGCAGGCTCGAAGCGCCCGTCGCCGTCGCCGCAACGGAAAGCGCCGGACCCGGGCATTCATCCATCGACGCCGATGTCCGCTGCGCGCAAGCTCGCTCCCCCGCCGGAACCCGAAAAGGGTCCGGCATCGAGCCCGGCGGCCCTCTACGCGACTCATCTCGCCCTGGTTTGGCGGAACCTCCGGCGCTTCGGCGTCGCTCCCGAGCTCCTCGAAGACGCGGCGCAAGACGTGTTCGTCACCGTACACCGTCGGTGGCAGAGCTTCGATCCCCGTGCCTCGTCGATCGAGACCTGGCTCTTCGGCATCGTGATCCGAGTCGCGCAGTACCATCGACGGACGCTCCGCCGCCGGCTCGCTCGCCTCGTTCCTTGGTTCCACGCAAACACGGTTCACGATGTCGCGAGCGCGCTCGAAGGTCCCCTCGACGCCCTCGCAAGACGAGAAGCCATCGTCGTTCTCGATGGGATCCTCGACGGGCTCGGTGAGAACCAGCGCGACATCCTCGTTCTGGTCGATGTCGAGCAGGTCTCCGTACCCGAAGCCGCGTCGATCCTCGGCATCAATTTGAACACGGCCTACACGCGCCTTCGCACCGCAAGACTGCGTTTTCAGGACGCCGTCGATCGCCTCCGTGCGATCGAGCGCCGGCGCCTGGGGAGAGAAAGCCATGACTGAGCCCGTCGAGCTCGATCGAACCGCGCGCGATCTCATCGCAGCGGCGCGCGAGGACGCCCCCCCGAACGAGCTCGTAGCCGAGCGGCTGCGCCGTTCGGTGGACCGCGCGCTGCAACTGCCGGCGCCGCCGTCGCGTTCGAGAAGCCGAACCGCGCCAATGCTCGCTGCGCTCGGCGCCGCCGCGCTCGGCGGCGCACTCTACGCGGGCGAGCTCACGCGCGGGACCGCCGAACCTCCGGCGGCCTCGCAGCCGGGCCCGTCCGCGGCGCCCGTTTCGACGGCGCCGCCGCGCGTCCCGCCGGCGGTGACCCACGCACCCGCTCCGCCGCCGAACGCGGTGGTCCCCGAAGCTCTGCGACCATCGGGCGACCCGGCGCCGTCCGCCGCCGGCACGGCCCGAGCGAACGACACGCCCTCGGGTCGCCCGGAACCGCCGCGGGCCGCGCGCTCGCAGCAGCTCGGCGCGGAAATCGAGCTTCTCGCGCGGGTCAACGCGGCGGTGAACGCGGGCGACGGCCGGCGTGCCCTCGAGCTCCTCGCCGACTACGATCGCAGGTTCCGGCCGAGCATTCTCGGCGAAGAGCGAGCGGCGGCGTCGGTGCTGTCGCTGTGCGCGGCGGGCCGCAAGGCCGAAGCGCGCGCCGCGGCCGCACGGTTCGCTCGGAGCTGGCCACGCTCGCCGCTCTCCGGTCGCATCGCGAGTTCGTGCGCGGGAGCGGAATGAACGGCGGGGGCCGGCTTGCGCTCGTCGCCGCGCTGCTGCTCCTGTCCGCATGCAGCGGCGGGACGAAGTACATCGGTTCGAACGACGAGCCCTCCGCCTGCTCGTCGCCCGCGGTGCCTCCCGCCGAGCTCGCTCTCGATCCGTTCTACGAGCGATACCTCGACGGGCGCGGCATTCCGGTCGTGAGCTCCGAAAACGTCTCGGCCACCGCGCTCGAGCGCGCGTGCGTGACGACGGTGCACCTGCTCGACAAGCGCGCCGACGTGCGCGCGCGGCTCGCGGAGAACGGTTTCCGCGTCGCCGTGATCGGCGTGGACGAGGTCCTCACCGAGCTTCCGGAGTATCGCGACCTCGACGAGCTCTATCCCGACGTCGACTGGGACTACACCATCCGGAGCCTCGGCGCCGGGTTACTCGAGCGTCCGGTGAGCACGGTCGGCGAGGAAAATCTGCTTTGCTCGAGTGACGATCCGTACGCCGGTGAATCCATCGCGATTCACTCGATCGCGCACGGTCTCCGCTCGTTCGGCATCGTCGACGTCGACCCGCCGTGGGACGAACGGCTGGAAGCGGCGTACGAGGCGGCGACGCGGGCGGGGCTCTGGGAGGGTACGTTCGCAGCGACGGACGCGTCGCAGTACTGGGCCGAGGGCGTCCAGGGCTGGTACGACGCGAACCTCGAGGCGACGCCGGCCGACGGGCTCCACAACGAGGTCGACACGCGGAGGGAGCTCAAGGCTTACGATCCCGAGCTTTGGGCGCTCATCGCCGAGTACGTGCCCGAAGACGACTGGCGACCGGCCTGCCTTGCGGGACGATGAGCGCGCTCGTCGCCCGCGAGCGACGGGCAGGGTGTGACCGAGGCGGGCTTCAGGTCTCGTTCGCGCGTTTTTGCGGGTCGCCGGCGGTTTGATCCGAAAGTCGATCGCGACGTTTCGGCTCCCGATTGCGGACGCGGAGCTGCCACTTGTAGTGTTTGACGACCCGCAGCCACTCGCGCGCCATGGTTTCTCGATGCATGCGTTTGCTCCTCGTCTCCTCGGACGACCGACGCACGGCCACTTGCGGCGCGAGTGCAGGAAGCCCGGCGCGTCCGAAGAGCGCGCCCAGGTGATCCACCACTCTGCGCACGAATCTCGAATGCGCAATGCCCAAAAGAAATCAGTGCGTTCGAAGGTGTTCGCGTGTAGGATGAGCGCCGTTCGAGGGAAGCGTCTGCGCTCGCTCGGGCTAACCCGCGCCTAGTCGCTGTTCTGGCGTTGTTTGCCGCTGTCCAACGCAATTTGTTTGCGGAGGCGGGGCCGATACCGAGCCGACGACTTCCGCCACGAGGAGTCGTCCATGAAAAAAATTCGCCCGCTCCAAGACCGCGTCGTGATCCGGCGCGTGAACGAAGAAGAGAAGACCGCGGGAGGCATCTTCATTCCCGATACCGCCAAGGAACCGCCTCTCGAAGGCGAGGTCGTGGCGGTCGGCAGCGGGAAGGTGCGCGAAGACGGCACGGTACGCGCGCTCGAGGTGAAGGTCGGCGATCGCGTGCTCTTCGGCAAATACACGGGGAGCGACGTGCTTCTCGACGGCGAGAAACGCCTCGTCGTCCGCGAAGACGACATCCTCGGCATCCTGCTCCCGTAGTCGAACGGCACGCGACGCGGCCGGGAAGACTCACGATTTCAACTCGGGCAAAGACCCGAAGAGGTTTCAAAATGACTGCTAAAGAAATTCACTACACCGAAAACGCGCGCCAGCGAATGCTCGCGGGCGTCAACGCTCTCGCCGACGTCGTCAAAGTCACGCTCGGCCCGAAGGGTCGCAACGTCGTCCTCGAGAAGAGCTACGGCGCTCCGACGATCACGAAGGACGGCGTGACCGTCGCCAAAGAGATCGAGCTCTCGAACCGCTTCGAGAACATGGGCGCTCAGATGGTTCGCGAGGTTGCGAGCAAGACGAGCGACGTCGCGGGCGACGGGACGACGACCGCCACGGTGCTCGCCCAAGCGATCTATCGCGAGGGCTCGAAGCTCGTCGCCGCCGGTCACAACCCGATGGAGATCAAGCGAGGCATCGACAAGGCCGTCGAAAGCATCGTCTCGTCGTTGCGAGCCATGGCGAAGTCGACCAAGGATCCGAAGGAAATCGCCCAGGTGGGCGCGGTGAGCTCGAACGGGGACGAAGAAATCGGCAAGAAGCTCGCCGAGGCGATGGAAAAGGTGGGCCAGGAAGGCGTCATCACCGTCGAAGAGAGCCAGACGTCGGAGACGACGCTCGAGCTCGTCGAAGGGATGCAGTTCGATCGCGGCTACTTGTCCCCTTACTTCGTCACGGACGCGGCGCGCATGGAAGCGGTGTTCGAGGACGCTTACCTGCTCATCAGCGAGAAGAAGATCTCGAACATGAAGGAGCTCCTGCCCGTCCTCGAAGCGATCGCGAAGCAGCAGAAGTCGCTCGTGATCATCGCCGAGGACGTCGACGGCGAGGCGCTTGCGACGCTCGTCGTGAACAAGCTCCGGGGTACCCTGGTTTGCGGTGCCGTCAAGGCGCCCGGCTTCGGTGACCGCCGGAAGGAAATGCTCAAAGACATCGCGGTCCTCACCGGCGGGCAGACGATCAGCGAGGAGCTCGGACTCAAGCTCGAGAACGTGACGCTCGGCGATCTCGGTCGCGCCAAGCGCGTGACCCTCGACAAGGAGAACACGACGCTCGTCGGTGGTGCGGGCGACAAGGACAAGATCAAGGGCCGGATCGAAGAGATCAAGGCGCAGATCGAGAACACGACCAGCGACTACGATCGGGAGAAGCTGCAGGAACGCCTGGCAAAGCTCGCGGGCGGAGTTGCGATCGTGAAGGTGGGAGCCGCGACCGAAATCGAAATGAAGGAAAAGAAGGCCCGCGTCGAAGACGCGCTGCACGCGACGCGCGCGGCCGTTCAAGAGGGCATCGTCGCGGGTGGCGGCGTCGCGTTGATCCGTGCGCAGCCGGCGCTCGACGCGCTCGAGCTCCCCGTCGAACAGCGCTTCGGCGTGCAGATCATCCGCCGCGCCATCGAGGAGCCGCTGCGTCAAATCGCGGTGAACGCAGGTCTCGAAGGGTCGATCGTCGTCAACAAGGTGAGGGAGGGCAAAGGCGACTTCGGCTTCAACGCGGCGACCGGCGCCTACGGCGAGCTCTTTGCCATGGGCGTCATCGATCCCGTCAAGGTCGTGCGCACCGCGCTCGAGAATGCTGCTAGCGTAGCGGGCCTCATGCTGACGACGGAATGCCTCATCGCCGAGCGCGACAAGAAGGATTCGCCGAGCACGCACACCCCGGCGGGACACGGGGACTTCTAACGGGATTTCGTGACGCTTCTCGCCGACGACGAACCTTCGCCCTTCGAAGTCGTCGGTGAGGGAGCGCGCTCGCCCTGGGTGCTGCTGTGCGATCATGCGGGTCGCGCGCTGCCTCGCGCCGTCGGGTCCCTGGGACTCGAAGCGCGCGAGCTCGAGCGGCACATCGCCTGGGACATCGGCGCCGCGGCTCTCGCGCGCGAGCTCAGGCAAGCGCTCGACGGCGTTCTGATCCTCCAGACCTACTCGCGCCTCGTCATCGATTGCAATCGGCCGCTCTCGAGCCCCACGTCGATAGCGGAGCAGAGCGAGGACACGTCGATTCCCGGCAATCGAGCCGTGCCCCGGGAGCAGGCCGAGCTCCGCGCACGCGCGATCTTCGAGCCGTACCACGCGCGTATCCGGCGCGAGCTCGACGAGCGCGCGTCGCGCGGCATCGCGTCGCGCCTGGTCTTCGTGCACAGCTTCACGCCGACGTTTCGCGGCGTCTCCCGCGCCTGGCACGCCGGCGTCCTTTATCTTCGTGATACCCGACTCGCGCTTCCGCTGCTCGCGGCGCTCCGTCGCGAACCGGGGCTCGTGGTCGGCGACAACGAGCCGTACGCGGCGAGCGCCCTCACGGATTACGGCATCGTCGAGCACGCCGAACGGCGCGGTTTACCGTACGTGGAGCTCGAGGTTCGACAAGATCTGCTCGCCGACTCGAACGGCGTCCGAGCGTGGGCCGAAAGGCTCGCTCGCCTGCTCGAAGAGTCGGCGGTGTTTCCGGAATGAGGCGCGCGGGTCGAACGCCGGAAACGACGTGCGTGGTACGGAGTCCGGAATGGCCGTCACGCTCGACCCTCGCATCATGAATCCCGGTGTGCAAATCAGAGTGGGTTACGAGCTTTCGTATAGCTTCCCCCAACCGACGCCCATCATCCTGACGCTGTGCGTTCACTACACGCGAGCGTCCGACATGCTGCGGCCGGACCACCTGCTCACGAATCCTTCGATTCCGCTCCGCGCCTACCGCGACGGTTTCGGCAACTGGTGCCATCGCATGGTGGCTCCCGCCGGCGAGCTCCGCATCTGGGCGGACGGTCTCGTGAACGATTCGGGCCTTCCGGAGCGGCGGGTCGAAGAAGCCGAGCAGCACGCCGTCGACTCGCTTCCGGACGACGTGCTCGTGTTCCTCCTCGGCAGTCGCTACTGCGAAACCGACCGCTTCCACGAGATCGCCTGGCGACTCTTCGAGAAGACTCCGCCGGGTTTTCGCCGCGTCCAGGCCATCTGCGACTACGTGCACGGTCTCCTGACGTTCGGCTACGAATACGCGAGCCCGACCAAGACGGCCTTCGAGGTCTATTCCGATCGTCGCGGAGTCTGCCGCGATTATGCGCACCTCGCGCTGACGCTGTGTCGCTGCATGAACATTCCCGTCCGCTATTGCACGGGCTATCTCACCGACATCGGCGTGCCGCCGCCGTACGCGCCCATGGACTTCGCGGGATGGTTCGAAGCGTATCTCAGCGGCGCCTGGCACACGTTCGACCCGCGCAACAATACGCCGCGCATCGGGCGCATTCTCATCGCGCGAGGCCGCGACGCCGCCGACGTGGCGCTCAATACGACGTTCGGCCCGAACACGCTCAAAGGCTTCAAAGTCTGGGCTCATGACGCGCGTTTCGCGCCCGACTGAATGCGACGCCCGAGGACTAGACTAGTTTTGGGCGGTGCGCCGACCGTCGATGAGGCCGTAGCTCTTGAGCTTTCGATACAGCGTCGCCGAGCCGATCTTGAGGTCTGCTGCGGTCCGTGTCTGATTGCCGCCGTGGAGCTCGAGGGCCGCGAGGATGTACTCTTTCTCGATGTCTTCGAGCGGTCGAACGCCGCCTCCGGTCGCGATGGGTCTCGGGACCGCGTGACGAACTTCTTCGGGTAGATCGTCGAGCTCCACGCGATTTCCGCGTGCCAGCGCGACCGCCCGCTCCATCGCATTTTCGAGCTCCCGCACGTTGCCGGGCCACTCGTAACGGAGGAGCTGGTCGGCGGCGCTCGGAGCGAGCCCGGTGATCTTTCGACTCATTCGCGTCGCGGCGTCGGCGAGCAGTACCCGGCCGAGCGGTAAGACGTCGTCCCGGCGCTCGCGAAGCGCCGGAACGTGGAGCTCCACGACCTTCAGACGATAGTAGAGATCCTGGCGAAACGCGCCTCCCGCGACTCCATGGGCGAGGTCGCGGTTCGTCGCCGCGAGCACGCGCACGTCGACGCGCCGGTTCTTGTTCTCGCCGACGCGCCGAACCTCTCGCTCCTGGAGCGTTCTCAAGAGTTTGACCTGCATTCCCGGCGAGACCTCGCCGACCTCGTCCAAGAGCAGGGTTCCGCCGTTGGCCGCTTCGAAGAGACCCGGCCGGTCCTGCGTCGCGCCGGTGAACGCGCCCCGCACGTGTCCGAAGAGTTCGCTCTCGAGCAGCGTTTCCGCGATGGCCCCGCAATTGACGGCGATGAAGGGCCCGGCGGCACGCGTCGATTCGTCGTGGACGAGCCGCGCGATGCGCTCCTTGCCCGAGCCGCTCTCGCCGGTGATGAGGACCGTGGAGTCGACCTTGGCTACGCGGCGCGCGAGATCCACGACCTGCCGCATCGCGGAGCTTTGCGCGACGATCCCGAGCGGCTCGGCAACGTCGGGGGCGACGCGAACGAGAGCGCGGCGGTGCTCTCGGAGCTTTCGCTCGGTCGCTTTCAGCGTCTCCGTGACGCGCTGGAGCGAGACCTCCAGGCACTCTTCGAGGCGCTTCGCGTCGAAAAAACGGAGCTCCTCGGCGCGTTCGTCGCCCCACTCTTCGCGGGTGCGTCCGAGCATGTGACAGGCCGAGTCGCCCTTGCCCATGCAGCGATCCTCGAGAACGTAAATCTCCTTGCCGGAGCTGCGACTGATGTATCCGCTGGTCAGCCCCGAGATCGTCCAGCACACGGCGACGTCCGAACGCCCGGAATGGAGGAGATGCTGTTCGGCTTCGTAAGACGCGACGAGCATCACGCCACGCTTCGAAAGCGGTCCCTCACTTCCCGCTTCGACACGGAACAGGCCTTCGAGCGTGTGGATGCGGGCGCCCGCGCGGCGCCAGTCCTCGTCCGTTTCCCACTTGAAGGCCGACTTCATCGCGTCCGCCATGCGATAGCCGTGGGCGAATCCGAATTGAGTGAGCACGGTGCGGGCGGCCGTCATGCCGAAATTTTCGATGAGATACTTTCGCAGCAGTCCCATCGCGACCGCGTCGAGAAGGAGCGCGCGCTGCCCCGCGAAGCGGATGACGCCGCCTTCCGGGTCGAGCTCCAGGAGCTCTTTGTGGTCGAGATCGTCGGCGCGCATCGCGGAGTCCACTCTTTCGATTTGAATGAATGCAGTACGTCATTTTGATTGGTGGTGCCACGCATTCCGGACGATTCGAACAAATAAATCGCGAGACGCGTTGAGTGCCGGGCGCGTAACGCGACGTCACGTGGGCCAACACGTTTGCCACGTCTCGCGCGTGCTCGTTCACGTTGCTCTCTCTCGCCTTCTACGCGGCGGTCGGCGGCGTGAAGGGCAGTGGAGCTTTCCTGGGGTGGACGCGCGGAACGCGCGATGCATCTCCGCTACTGCATTTTGCAGCAGCAGTCCGAGGCTCGCGCGTGCTCCGTCGAATCGAAGGAGACAGAACGTCATCTTGATTGGACCGGCGGGCATACGGCGCGCCGCGCCGTGCGTTTCGCCCTGAATTCGGCTCGGCACGAAAGGTGCTTTGAGGTCGTCATCATGAGCAAGCTGATTTTCTCGATAATGATCGCGGCAGCGCCGCTGGTTTGGGGTGCGTGCGGAGGAGCACCACCGCCGACGCAGCGAATGGCCGACGCTCAGGCATCCGAACGGACTGCCCGGGAGCTCGGCGCCAACAGCGTGCCGAGCGCGCAGCTGTCGCTGAAGCTCGCTCAGGAGCAGATCGCGGAAGCGAAGAAGGCCATGGCCGACGACGAGAACGAGCGCGCCGGCAGTCTCCTCGTCCGAGCGAAAGCCGATGCGGAGCTCGCGCTCGCTCAGACGCGTGAAGTCGGCGCCAAAGTCGACGTTGCCGAAGCGGTCGAGGAATCGACCCAGCAAAAAGACACCAATGTCGGCCAAGGAGCAGTGAAATGACTCGCATTCGAAACTTCGGCCTCGTGGTCGCGCTCGGCGTACCGAGCCTGCTCGGTTGCGCGGCGGCGATGCCGCCCCAAGACCTCGTCAACGCGCGCACCGCGTACGACCGGGCGAGCACGGGACCGGCGCCCGCCTACAATCCGGCCGATCTTCATACTGCCAAGGAGCAGCTCGACGTTGCGGAAGCGGCGTTCCTCGAAGACGGCGACACGCAAAACACGCGGGACCAAGCGTACCTTGCGGTTCGCAAGACGGAGATCGCCGAGACCGTCGCGCGCACCAAACAAGCCAATCAGACCAAGGAAGGCGTCGTGGACGCCATGCACGACGACCAGAAGAAGGCCGTCGCGCGCACGTCCGCGGAGCTCGAGCAAGCCAAGGTCCAGCTTGCAGCCCAGAACGCCGCGATCGCGACGCAGGCCGTCGCGCTCAAGGACGCGGAAAAGCGCGCGGCGCAAGCGAGAGAGGATCTGTCGAAGTTTGCTTCGGTGAAGCAGGAGGCCCGCGGCATGGTCATCACGCTTTCGGGCGGCGTGCTCTTCGCTTCGGCGAAGTCGGATCTGCTTCCGGCGGCGCAGCTGAAGCTGAACGACGTTGCCACGGCGCTCACCAAAGAGGATCCGATTTCGAAGATCGTGGTCGAGGGCCATACCGACTCGCAGGGTTCGGCTGCGAACAATCAGGAGCTGTCGCAACGCCGAGCCCAGGTCGTGCGCGATTACCTCGTGACGCGAGGCATCGCGAGCGACCGCATCACGGCGCAAGGTTTCGCCTCGACGCGTTCCGTTGCGGACAATACGTCACCGGAGGGACGCGCGAACAATCGCCGGGTCGAGATCGTCGTCCAGCCGACCCCGGCTCCCTAGCCCCATGCAGGAGCGAGGGAACGAGCCTTCCGAAACCACGCCGGGGGGTCCGTGGGTCGGCACGGACGGCGGCACGCCACCTCCCGGCGTCGCTCCGAGTAGTGGCTCTTTCCCGATCGTCGGCGTGGGAGCCTCGGCGGGAGGCCTCGAAGCGTTCACGCTGCTGCTCAAGCACCTTCCGCCCGACAGCGGGATGGCGTTCGTTTTCATTCAGCATCTCGATCCCAAGCAACCGAGCCTTCTCGGCGAAGCCCTCGGCCGCATCACGGAGATGGCGGTCAGTCAACCGGAGGACCGAACCCCCGTCGAACCGAATCACGTCTACGTCATCCCGCCCGACGCGGACATCGCGCTCGACCAGGGCTTACTCACCCTCGTGCCGAGAACGGCGGACAGCCGCCGGCCTCACCTGCCCATCGACTTCTTCTTTCGCTCGCTCGCCGCGGTGCGAGGCAGCCACGCGATTGGCGTCGTGCTTTCGGGGAACGCGTCCGACGGCACGGAAGGCTTGCGCGCCATCAAGGGCGAAAACGGCATCACTTTCGCGCAAGACCCCGAGTCCGCAAGAATCGCGGAGATGCCACGGAACGCGATCAACGCCGGCATCGTGGATTGCGTGCTGCCGATCCCCGAGCTCGCCCGCGAGCTCGTGCGCCTGAGCCTTCACCCGTATCTCGTGGCGC
>DASUTR010000049.1:0-14536 GCA_036374535.1 Polyangiaceae bacterium | reverse complement strand
GAAGGAGCTCCAGGCGCTGAAGGCGTCGTGGCACGCGCACATCGGCGGCGTGCGCGTGAAGACTCCGGACAAAGAGTTCGACAGCATGGTGAACGTGTGGAACGCGTACAACGCGCTCATCACGTACGCGTGGTCGCGCGCGGCGTCGCTCATCTACAACGGCGAGCGCGACGGGCTCGGCTACCGAGACACCGTGCAGGATTTCCTCGGCGTGACGCCGCTCCTCAAAGAGGGGATGCGCGAGCGGCTCGAGCTGATGCTCACCGGGCAGGTCGAAAGCGGCGGCGCCATGCCGCTCGTGAAACCGTTCTCCCATCGCCCGGGCCACGAGAAAACGCCGCCGGCCGAGGAGTTCCGCAGCGACGACGCGCTCTGGCTCTTCAACGCCGTCCCGGCGTACGTCGCCGAAACGGGTGAGATCGATTTTTACAAGAAGGTGCTGCCCTACGCGGATCGCGGACAAGCCACGGTGCTCGGACACCTGCGCCGAGCGCTCGAGTTCAACCTCGAGCGGAGCGGCCGTAACGGGCTCCCCTGCGGTCTCGCCGCCGATTGGAACGACTGCTGCAACCTCGGCTACACGGGCGAGAGCGTGATGGTCGCGTTCCAGGTGCGTTACGGCCTGGGCGTCTACGCGCAGATCTGCGAGCGCTTCGGCATGGGCGACGAGGTGAAGTGGGCGATGGCCGAGCGCGAGAAGCTCGACAAATCGATCCACAAGATCACTTGGGACGGCGAGTGGTTCATCTGGGCCACCGGCAAAGACGGCACCATCTTCGGGACGAAGAAGATGGAAGAAGGCAAGGTGTACATCAACACGCAAGCCTGGGCCGTCATCAGCGGCGCCGCGTCGCCCGAGCAGGCGAAGCTCGCCATGAAGTCGATGAAAGACTATCTCGCGACGCCGTACGGCTTGATGCTCTCGGCTCCGCCCTTCTCGAAGACGCCGAAGAGCGTCATGGGCGGCGTCGTCTACAACCACGGCATCAAGGAAAACGGCGGCATCTTCAACCACCCGCAAGCGTGGGCGGTGATGGCCGAGTGCATGCTCGGAAACGGCGACCAGGCCTACGAGTACTACCGCGCGTACATGCCCTCCGCGTACAACGAGCGCGCGGAAATCCGCCAGATCGAGCCGTACGTGCACAGCCAGACGACGTACGCGACGTGCAGCCCGAACGCCGGGAAATCGCGCGTGCCGTGGCTCACCGGCACCGTGAGCTGGAGCTACTTCTCGGCGGTGCAGTACATCCTCGGCGTCCGCCCGGAGGTCGACGGCCTGCGTATCGACCCGTGCATTCCCACGACGTGGCCCGACTTCGAAATGGAGCGCGTGTTCCGCGGGAAGAAGATCACCATCAAGGTGACTAACCCCGAGCGGAAGTCGCGCGGCGTGAAGCAGCTCATCGTCGGCGGCAAGGCCATGCAGGGCAATTTGCTGCCGCTCGACGCGCTCAAAGACGGCCTCGTCGTCGAGGCGAAGCTCGAGGGCTGAGAGGCTCCGCCGGGCGAAGAAAAGCGCCGCGTCTCCTTCGAGGCGCGGCGCTTTCGCGTTTCTGCGATCGGACGACGCAGTCCTCTGCGTCGTCCAAGAGCAAAGTCGCTCTGCTAGAGCCGGAGCTTCAGGCCGCTCACCATGCCCGATCGAGTGACGGCAGCCGGCTGCGAGCCCTTCAGATAACAAGCGGCTTGCTGCCCGCTCGACGGAGGAACATACGTATACGCGAGACAGCTCGCGTTCTTGGCGCATTCGTTGCCGCACCAGTTGTGATGAGGCACGAGCGTCGTCCTGAGCGGCATTCCCGGCAGATCGCCCCCGGGACGATCGGTGTTCTTGTGCACGCGCGTCGCTTCCGTCCTCGGAACCTGGTTGCAAGGCCAGGCTTGGGGCGCGCGCTCCGTATGGCTTGCCCAGTACGCGCCGAGAACGTCCGAATACATCACCAGGTTTCCGTCGTCCTGCATCTTCAGGCGAGCAGTCCCGAGAAATCCGTTGGTGTTCGTGTCCCACAAGGGCGACTCGGCATGCGAGTAGACCACGAGGTTGTTGTCGGTTTGCAGGGTCATATGAGAACCGGAAGCACCTGGTCCCTGCGTGTCGGTGTCCCAGATCGGATTACCGGGGCCGCCGTAGATGACGAGATTGCCGTCTTTCTGCATCTCGAGCCGGAAGTAACAGTTGGGAGCAACCAGCCGCTGGCCCTGGAAGAGATACTCTCCTTCGTTGAGCGTACCCACCGACAACTCGGCAGTGTCGGTTTCGAACTCTTCTCCCGTATATCCCCCTTCTCCGGAACACGAGGTCGCAAGCAATGAAAGCAATCCGAATGAAACGCACGCTGCTGTCTTCATGTTTTCTCCTCCGACGCCGTGCCGGCGAACGACCGCGCCACGGCCTCCACGATTGACAGAGCAACGACCGTGCCGCGTTCACCGACCGCAAGCGGCCCCGACAAGCATCGACAAAAGTCCGAAATTTGCGCAACGCCGTACGCTTGATCGGAAGTCTCAGGGGCCGAGAGGTTCGACGTGGGCGGGCGACGGGCGCCCAATGGGGCGCCGCCCCGGCACGCCGATCGGCCGACGAATGCCGCGCGTCCGGCGGCTACTTCTTCAACTGCTGGCGGACGTCGGCCTGCTCGATGTCGCCCTTCAAGATCATCGAGGGCTGGTAGTTCGGCCGGAGCTTCAACGCGGTGTCGGTGAGCGTCGAGGCTTCGCCGATACGGCCTTGTTTCTTCGCGACGAGCGCGCGGTTGTGGATCGCCGGGACGTAGCTCGGGTCCGCCGCGAGCGCCTTCGAGACGTAGTCGTCGGCGAGCGAGAGATTGCCCTCGTCGTAGGCGAGGCGACCGAGTGAGTTGAGCGCGGCGGCGTACTTCGGATCCTTCTCGAGCGCTCGCTGATAGAGCTCGCGCGCCCGCGCCGCGTTGCCGGCGTTCGCTGCGTCGTAGCCCTGTTTCCAGAGGGCGATCGCCTCCGAACGCGCGGTCGGCTTCTTTTCCGTGAGGAGCTCTTCGAGCTTTTCGACCTTGGCGGCCGAGCTTCCCGGCTGCTCGAGCGCGGCGACCACCTCTTGCTTCCGCTTCTGCGCGTCTTTCTGGAGCTCGTCGTACTGCCCGCGCAAGACCCCGAGGTCAGCCGCAACCGAAGCGAGCTCTTGCTTTCGCTTGGCGAGATCGGCTTCGGCCTTTGCGAGCTCGGCCTCGGCGGACGCGACGCTGGCCTTCTTCGCTTCGAGCTCCGCCGAGCGCTCGACCACCGCGTTCGCCATGACGGCGTACACGACGAAGATGACGACGAGCGGGAGCGCGGTGAAGAGCAGCTTTCGCCGTTTGAGCCAGCGGGCGTAGTCGTCGAGCTCGCCCAAGAGTTCCGCCGCCGTTTTCTCCATGCTCATTGCTCCATGAATTCCCTGAGGCTCCGGAGCGTCCCGTTCGCCTCGTCCACCACTTGGCGGTGCCACGCCGTGAGCGCACCCGAAGCGGGCAGTGCTTCGAGATCCACGATCAGCGTTCGGGCGACCGCCTTGCGAGCCTCGGCCTTTTCGCGCGAGTCGGCGAGCTGGCTCGCGATGCTGAAGGCGCCGGCCGAGATCCCCACCGCGAGACTCCCGACGTAGAGCCACACCTTCTGCGTCTCGTTCATCTCCGGCAGCGCGTCGGCGATGGGCTTGAGCACGACGGGGGGTAAGACCGAGAGAATGCTCGCGCGGAAACGTAGCTTGCGCTTGCGCGTTTCGAGCTCGCGAAGCACGGCGCGGGCGCGAGAGAGGTAGCCCGAAGCCAGCGACCGGTAGTCCGCGTCGTCGTTCTCGCCCGCCTCGCTCATGCCCGTTCCCGGAAGCCTTGGGCACCATTGAACCACACGGCTTTCGGACCGGCCATAGTCCTTTTCCTTGGTCGCCGGAGCGACGCAAGGCTCAACGCGCTGCCAGCGCCGGATCAGGAACTACGGGAGCTCACCACGCTTTCGTCGAACGAGAACGGCTGCCCCGTCGATTCGACGACCGCAGCCCAGAGATCCCCCGAGACATCCACTTGTTTGCGAAAGCGCGTGGCGAGCGCCATGGGCACGTGCACGAAGCGGCCGTGCCAGCGCCCGATGAGCATATTGGTGTTGCCGGCCATCGCCGCGTGGACCGCGTTTCGCGCCATGTTCCAGCAGTAGACGCTGTCGGCGGGCGACGCGGGAACGCTGCGAATGTGATAGCTCGGGTCGATGTACTTCAGCGTGATCTCGGTGCGCCGGCGCTGGAAGTGTTCGACGATGCGCTCTTTCAAGATGACGCCGATGTCGCCGAGCTTCGCGTTGCCGCTCGCGTCGGTCGACGGGGCGCCATTTTCGGCGCGCTCGGCGCAGAGCTCCTGACCGGCGCCCTCGGCGACGACGATCACCGCGTGGGCGTCTTGTTCTAGCCGCGCTTCGATGAGCTCGAAGAGACCGCCGCGCCCCTCGAGCCGGATCGGCACCTCGGGAATCAAAACGACGTCGACGTCCGTGGACGCGAGCGCCGCGTGGCACGCGATGAAGCCCGAGTGCCGGCCCATGAGCTTCACGACGCCGATGCCGTTCTTCGCGCCCGTGGCTTCGACGTGTGCGCTCCGGATCACGTCGACCGCGGCCGAAAATGCGGTCTCGAAGCCGAAGCTGCGATCGATGAAGTGAATGTCGTTGTCGATCGTCTTCGGAACGCCGATGACACCGATGGACGAGCCGCGCCGCTCGACCTCCTCGGCGAGCTTCATGGCTCCCTTGAACGTTCCGTCGCCGCCGATCACGAAGAGCGCGCCGATCTCGAGCTCTTCGAGGCGATCGACGACTTCCTTCGGGTCTTGGGCGCCGCGCGAGGTGCCGAGCATCGTTCCGCCCTGTTGATGCACGTCCGCGACGACCGTGGGGGTGAGGCGCACGGTGCCGTGGCCGTGGCGGCGCACGATGCCCTCGTAGCCGTAACGGAAGCCCAAAATCTGCGCCACGCCGTAACTCTGCGTGAGCGCGAGGACGAGCCCGCGAATGACGTTGTTCAAGCCCGGGCAAAGCCCGCCGCACGTGACGATGCCGCAACGCAACCGCGACGGCTCGAAGAAGATGCGGTCCCGCGGTCCGGCGAGCTCGAACGCCGGCGCCTTCTCGAGCTCGTCGTGATGCTCGAGCACCTGCGACAACCGATCGCGGAGCAGGACGCGATCGGCCTTGCCGACGTAGTGAATCGTGGATTGCGCGAGCCGATTTTCGAGGGGCGACGGGTGCCTACACTCGCCCAGGATGTCGATCTCGAGATCTGCCGCGACGACACGGCTCGATCGCTCGGGTACCGTGAGCGCGAGCGCCATGTCCGAAATCGTCGGGCCGTGCGCGTTTCGACGCGCTTTCCGCCGCGTTGCCGGCGACTCCCCGCCGAGCGCGCGCTCGGTTCGTCGCTCCGGCTCCCGAACCGCCAATCAAATCAGAGCATCGAGCTTCGCCGCGCAGATGAAGTCGTTCAGGCTGAGACCGCCGACGGTGTGCGTCCAAAACGTGACCTTGCACGTTTTGTACGAGACCTCGAGATCGGGGTGGTGATCTTCCTTGTGGATCACGTAGGCGGCCGCGTTCACGAACTCGATGGTTTCGTGGAAGTTCGAGAATTCGTAGGCGCGCGTGATGCGTTTGCCGTCTTCCGCGAGCTTCCAAGCGGGAACTTGCGCGAGCAGCTTTTCCACTTCCGATTTCGCGAGGGCCGGAGTGCCTTTCGGAAGCTCTTTCGATCGCTGAGCGAGGAGATCGGCCATGGGGGTCGGAGCCTACCACCGGTCGCCGGCGCGACCGAGCCCATCCGCCGTGGCGATATGCCCTGTCACTCGGCCGCGGCGACGATCGGCTGCCTGACGTGCGCGAGCTTCTGCGCGGCGGCGCCGAGCACGTCCGCAAAGCGCTCGATGTCCTCGATCTCGTTGTGCAGGGACACCGTGAAGCGAACCCCCGCCGTCTTCGGCGCGCTCGGCGCGAAACGCGTCGGGCACACGTAAAAGCCCTGCGTTTCGAGCGAGCGCGCGAGCTCCGAAGCGAGCTCGGGAGTGCCCGTGTGCAGGAAAAACACGGGCGTGCGGTGGACCGACGCGAGCGGCACGCGGCCGACGCCGGCGAGCTCGAACAGGAAATCGACGCGCCGCCGGTGACGTTCTTGCAGCGCGGCGAGCTCGGCGGAGCAGTGGATGCGTCCCGAAGCGATCGCGGCGCCGAGCATCGGCGCCGGCACGGCCGCACCGAGCAGGGATTGGCCGCGCGAGCGCACCTCTTCGAGCAGCGTCGAGGTGCCGAAAAGCAGGGCGCCGCCCGCCGCGGCGAACGACCCGTCGAGGCCGAGCGTCACGACGACGCGAGGGTGCGCTCGAAAGTGCGACTGCGCCGCTCCTCGCCCGTTCTTGCCGAACCACGACATGGTTTCGCCGTCGTCGACGTAAAGCCAGAGCTTCGGGAAGCGCTCGAGCAACTCCGCGAGCGCCTCGAACGGCGCGAGCTCTCCGAACGTCGGATCCATGCCGTCGAAGACGAGCCAGACGCGCGAATACTTCGCCGAGAGCTCGGCGAGCTGGCGCTCGAGGCGCTCGCGACGCCGCACGCGCGTCGGATCGATGGGCACGCCGCGCAACACGCTGACGGCCGCCTGAAGGCTCTTTCGCGCCTGGCGGTCGAGCAGCACGGCGTCGCCCGGAACGACGAGCGCCGGCAGTGCTCCGAGATGAGCGACTTCCGTCGAGGTCGTGACGAGCACCCCGGCGGCGCCCGTCATCTGAGCGAGCAGTTCTTCGAGCTCCGCGTGGAGCGGCGTTTCGAGATCGTATCGCGAGAAGGGGGACACCGTGCCGTAGGCGCACATGGCGTCGCGAGCGCCTTGGGCGAGCTCGGGACGGAGCTCGAGCCCGAGAAAGCTCGACGAACCGAAATTCAACAGGCGGCGGCCGGAGATGCGAACCGTGCGGCCGTCGAAGTCGCAGCGATCCGTGCTGCGGGGCGGGGTCGTTGTCATGGCGTGTCGCACCCTGCAACGGCTCCCCCGCGTCACTACATAAGAGGGCCCTCGGGGGTTCGGCCCCCATGCCCCCGAGCCGGTCTCCTCAGACCGGGGTAACGCTCTCTTCGAGTAGCAGGCGCTGCTCGTTGAGACCTGCCGCGACGACGGCGAGCTTTTCCTCGCCGCGAATGAACGCGATGAGACCCCGCATGGCCTTCACGTAGGCCTCGGGTTTGAGCTCTCCGCGCACGAGTTGAAGGCGCATGAACACGCCCGTCGTCTGGACTACGTCGCACAGGCAATACTTGCGCACTTCGTCGATGCGTCCGGCGTGAACGAGCGGGCCCACGTCTTTTCCCTCGATGCCCACCTTGCCCGGCATGCCGCAGAGCTTGGCGATGACGTCGAGGCGCGCAGGCTTCGCCGCGCCGAAGTCCGCGATGTAGTCCATCAGATCGAGGTGACCTTCGGCGGTGTAGCGATAGCGCACGTCGCTCGCGCGGTAATAGTGACGGAGCGGGACCCCATGGCGAAGACAGCGCGTCGCGATGACCGGCATGTCGAAGCCGCGTCCGTTGAACGTAACGACGGTCGGACGGCGCTCTTCGAGCAGCTTCGCGAAGTCCGCGAGCATGCCGGCTTCGTCTTTCGACTCGCTCACGATGCCGAGTCGCTTCACCTCGTAAGCGGCGTCGAGGAGGAGCGCGCCGATCGCGACGATCTTGTGATGCGGTGGCGCGGGCAGACGCTCGGTCTCGCCGGTTTGGATGATGGGGAGCTCGGCATCGAGCACGGTCTCGATGTCGACGATGAGATGAGAGGACGCCACGACCCTCTCGAGAGCTTTCAGGGCGTGGGGGAGCAGGTCAATCCTGGGTATGTCGGAAAAAGACCTACCCACTCTGCGTCGCGCCAACGCGACCTCGCGTCGCGCGTCAAAAATTGTCGGGCCGCGCGCATTGCTTAGTCATTTCGAGTAGTTAGAATGAGTCGCGACACATGTTTCGGTTCCGTAAGTCGAAGCATGCGCCCGGACGCGTGATATGTCCTGGCTTAGACACATGACCCCCGAGACCCCTTCGCCTCGAGCTCGCACCATAACGCGCGCTCCACGGTGGCGAAGCGGGAGGGCTGGGCTTGTCGTCGCAGGTTTCTCTCCATGGCTCGAAATACATTGGTCATCAATTGCGACATCCGCGAGACGCGGGTCGCGCTCATCGAAAACGGCGTAATCGCGGAGCTCCACATCGAACGCGCGGGCGCGCGCGGAACGGTCGGGAACATCGTGCTGGGGAAGGTGACGCGCGTCCTGCCGGGGATGCAGGCCGCGTTCATCGACGTCGGTCTCGACCGCGCGGCGTTCCTGCACGTCGAAGACTTGATTCGCCCGGACGACTTCGAGGCGTACCTCGCGGGCGCGCGGCGTCACGAGTCCGAAGAGCGTTTCGAAAAAGGTGACGGCGGGAAACGTCACGGACAGCCGGCTGCCGGCGCGGCGGCCGTCGCGGCCGAAGAAGAGGACGACGACGAGGAGATTCTCGGCGCGGGCGCGGACGCGGACGACGACGACGACGATGACGACGACGACGACGCGCCCGATAGTGAGGACGGCGCGGCCGACGAAGGCGGGGATTCCGACCCGGACGCGGCAGCTTCCGATCCCCACGCAGCCGACTCCGATCCACAAGCGGCGGAACCTGCGGACGATGACGAAGCGGAGGACGACGCCGACGACGACGTCGAGGAAGAGGAAGAAGAGGAGGAGCCCGACGAGGAGCCGGAAGCGCCCGACGCGGGCGACGCACCCGCGCGCGCGGAAGACGGCGGTCAGCGAGCGGGCGAGCAACCCGGCGACGGTCGTAACGGCAAGCGCCGGCGGCGGCGCCGCGGGCGCGGACGCGGACGCGAGGGAGGCACTGGTAGCAACGGCGGCAACGGGGCCGTCGTCGCCGAGCGCAGCGCGCGGGCACCGGAGCGAGCCGGCTCCGAAAACGGCGCGCGCCCCCAACAACAGACTCAAAACGAACGCCACGGGCGGCGCGATCGTCACGGACGACGCGATCGCGACCGTCACGGCGGGCGGCCGTCGGCTCGGCAGGCCCGCGCGCGACCCATCACCGAGGTCGTGAAAGAGGGCGACGAGGTCATCGTCCAGATTTCGAAAGAGCCCATCGGCACGAAGGGCGCACGCGTGACGAGCCACGTCTCGCTGCCGGGCCGCTACGTCGTGTACCTGCCGACCGTCGAGCACGTCGGGATTTCCAAGCGCATCGGCTCGTCGCGGGAGCGCGCACGGCTGCGCGAAGTCGTGGAAGCGCTCAAGCCGAAGCACGGCGGGCTCATCGTGCGCACGGTCGCCGAGGGGCTCACGAAGAAGGGTCTCAAGGCCGACATCGGCTACCTCGTGAAGCTCTGGGAGGACGTATCGAAGAAGCACGAAGGCGCCAAGCCGCCTGCGATGCTCTACGCCGAGCTCGATCTCGTGCTGAAGACGGCGCGCGATCTCTTCACCGACGAGATCGAGAACATCGTCATCGACGACAAGGAGCAATACGCCCGCCTGTGTCGCTTCGTCGAGATGTTCATGCCCGCCCGCGTGAAGGACATCCACCTCTACAACGGCGATGAGCCGATCTTCGACGCCTACGGCATCGAAGACGAGATCGCGCGCGCGCTCAGCCGCAAGGTGCAGCTACCGAGCGGCGGCTACCTGATCATCGATCAGGCGGAGGCCCTGACGGCGATCGACGTGAACACCGGCCGCTTCGTCGGCAAGGGCAGCCGCGACCTCGAAGAGACGGCGATGAAGACGAATCTCGAAGCCGTCGAGGAGATCGCCTATCAGCTCCGCTTCCGAAACATCGGCGGGCTCGTGATTCTCGACCTCATCGACATGGATGACCGCCGCAACCGCGAGAAGGTGTGGCGGGCGCTCGAAGCGCGGCTCGAGAAAGACAAAGCGAAAACGACGATCAATCGCATCAGCGAGCTTGGCCTGATCGAGATGACGCGCAAGCGCACGCGCGAGAGCCTCGGGCGCGTGATGCACGAGACGTGCTTCTACTGCGACGGCACGGGCCAGGTGCAGTCGAAGACCACCATCGTCTACGAGATCCTGCGGCAGATCCGGCGCGAGCGGCACAACCTCGCGGGCTACTCGGTGCTCGTGAACGCGCACCCGGCCGTCATCGATCTCATGATGGGCGACGAGAAGCCCGCCGTGCAGGAAGCCGAGAAGCGCTACATGCGGCGCATCGAGTTCAACCCGCGCACGGAATATCACATCGAGCAGTTCGACCTGCACGGCAAGTAGGGTTCCGCGGAGTCGATGGGTGATCCATCGACCCGAATCCGTGCATCTATGAGCGGCATGGTGGTCGTCGAAAAAACCGCCGGCCTAGCGATTGCTTGTTTGGTCGCGTGCGCATGTGGAGGGACGTCGAAGCGCGACGACGGCAATGAAGGCGGCGCAGGCTCGGGAACCCATTCCGGCGGCTCCGCGGGTGTGGCGCCGCCGGGTGGGTTTGCGGGCGCATCGGCGCTCGGCGGGACGGCGGGCTCCGACGCGGGAGGCTCGGACGGGGCGGGAGAAGGCGGCGGCGCGCCCGGCGGCTCGGGCGGCTCGGGCGGCTCGGGCGGCTCAGGAAGTGTGCCCGGGGCAACGCCAGACGAGCGCGACATCCTCGATGCCCTGACCACGGACGATACGCGAATCGGCGAGGCGAGTGGAGGAGACCTCGTCGACCTCGCCGGATCGATCGGGTTTGCCCGCGGGTACGCCATGTGCCGCTGCCTCTTGTCGCCGTCGGGACCCCCCGAGAGCACGGTAGACCTGACGGAGTGTGCGGAGGCGGAGACGGGCGTGCTCGCCATCGCCTGGTTGCCGGATTCGGCCCGCTGCATCACCGAGCGGATGGGCGAGGTAGGCGGATTCGAGGAACACCTCCGATGCCTCACCCGAAGCCACCGTGACGACGGCGTCGGGTGGACGACGGTGTGCGAAGGCGCCGAGCGACCCGGGCCCCACGCCCCTTGCTCGCCTCCAGACGGTGCCGACGCGTTGATCTTCGCGTGCATGGAGACGATCTATTGCGCCGACGACCAACCCGTGGTCGGGCATCGTTGCGACGGCTTGGCCACGTGTTCGGACCTCGCCGACGAGCGTAACTGCTACGAGCTCACGGGCCGTGATCAGCTCTCGTGCGGGGACGAGGTTTGGTTTCCGCAGCAGTTTTGCAGGGTATCGGACTGCGGCAGCGGTGTGACGCCGCCCCTTTGCGATCCGGCTCGCCCGGACCGGTTCCTCTGCGCCGGCGGCTCCGACGTCGAGAGCTCCCTCGTGTGCGACCGCAACCCCGATTGCGCGGACGGCTCCGACGAAGCGCACTGCTTGCGGTAGAGTCGGTCGGCGCGAGCCCCATCGGGTCGCGCTCCGAGGACCGTACCGTGAGCGACAGCGACCGACGATCGACCACCCGCGTCACGATCAACAAGCAGTTCGATTCGTTCGATCAGTTCGTGAACGAGTACGTGACGAACGTCTCGGGCTCCGGCGTGTTCGTGAAGAGCGACACGCCGTTGCCGGTCGGCACCGAGATCACCCTCAAGTTCTCGGTCGTGCTCGATCAGATCGAAAGCATCGAGGGTACGGGCGTCGTCGTGCGCGTCCAGGACGACCCGCGCGGAATGGGCGTCGTGTTCAAGGAGCTCGACGCGTACTCGAAGGATCTCGTCGAGCGGCTGCTCGTCGCGCGACGCTGACGCTACCCCCGACTGAAAGCGGTCACGACGACGCGCTGGCCCGTGACGCTCACGTCGAGCTGGCAGCCCACTTCGTGAACGACGCGCACGAGGCCGAGCATCGGGCGAACGGTGCCGGAGCTCGAGCGCTTCATCTCGTCGAGCAACGTCTTGCCGGGATCGGCGCGAAGCTTCGATACGTGGCCGTTCAGCATGCCGATGCGCGCCATCGTCGTGTTGTTGGCGACGCGAACACCGGGGGTCACCGTGCCTTCGAGAATTTCTACGACGACGTCACCGAGCGAACCGTAGGCGATGGCGTTCGCGAGCAGCTCGTAGATTGCGACGCTGAGCTTGTCGCTCGCGCGCGCGCCGAAGCGTGCCTTGCAATAGGCGGTGAGGTAGGCATGCGTCGGCTCGAGCAAGCTCGAGCCCGAAGAGCAGAGAATCTGCACGACCGTCGTACCCGGCGCGGGCAGCGGCGCGGCGACGCGCGTCGCGCTGGCGGGCTGCGATTCGTGGCTCGGGCTCTTGAACGAGCCGCTCGAGTGAGAGCTCCAGGCGGTCTTCGAAGACGAGGGCGGATCGGGCTTCCGTTCCCGATCCACTAGCTCGCCTCTTCCACCACTATCGCGTCGTCGACCATCGCGATGAGAGCGGAGAAGCTCGTCTTCTGCCAGGTTTGCCGACGATCGATGCGGCAGCGGAGCTTGTACGCGCCGTCGCCGTGGACCCACACGGCCCAATCGACGAACAAGCGAATCGCCGACGAGTTCACGAAGCGCAAGCTCGTCACGTCGAGCTCGACTTCCCCGAGCTTGTTGTCGCGCGCGCGGCCGTGGAGCGCTCGAAAGAACGCCGACAGAGCGCTGCCGTCTTGGAGCGTGATGGTTCCTTTCATGGTCACGCGATTCGGCGCCGAAAGCAGGACCTCGAGACCGGGCACCGCCGGTACACTGACATCGGTGAAGCTTTTCATAGTCGTCCCAGCGCGGTGATGCGGATGCGCCCACCGTCCTCCTCTTTCATGGAAAGCTCGACGTTGCCTTCGTAACGTACGCGCGCGAGGCCGAGCCTGCCGCTGTTTTCCGGCTCACGCGCCGCGCGCAGGAACGCCGCGAGGTACGCCTCTTCCGGAGCGAGCTTGTCGAGGCCTTTGAGCTCGTTCCGGAGATTCTGGATGTGCGCGGGATCCGGCAGGCTCGAGACCGAAAACTCGATCTGTCCGTGTTCCGCCAAGATCAGGAGCTCGAGCTCGCTGTTCGGTCCCTTGGTCGAATACTTGATGGCGTTCTCGAGCGTCTCTTGAATGATGACGCACGCTCGCTCCGCGAGATCGGGAGCGCCGAACGTCGTCTCGCAGAAGAAGCGACCGAACTCCCGAATCCCGTCGATGTACGCCCACGCCGGTCGAAACCGCATCGAGACGAGCGGTCGGGCGTTCGTTTCCGAAAAGACGGCCGAAGCGACGGATGTCACGCCAGATCCTCCATTCGCTACCTCGCACTGCGCGAATCACCGCGAAAAACGGCGAGTCGAGCCGGCGCCCGACGCGAACAGCCGAGCCCCTTCTTGGGAACGGTCGTTCCCCACCCAGCAAAGTACATGAAGTCGATCCGGGTGTCATCGGGGGCCAGCGTCCCATAATGAGCCAGACATGTGCTCCTACCCCCACTAGACGTACATATCGGGCGCCTCGTACGCCGCGTTTTGGGGCACGTGCGCAAGAGGCACTTTGCAACATCGGGCTGCCAAGGCGTCATCTCTGTTGACAGAAAGACTCCCGTTCTAGAAAGTCTCACCTGCGCGCCATCATGATGGGCGCGCCGCGTGAGGATTGGGCAGGAAAATTCGCGCGCGGGACGAGGGCTGCTCGGATGTGCCTGGGAGTGCCGGGACAACTGGTTGAGGTTTTTGCAGAGGATGGCCTCGCCATGGGACGGGTGCGCTTTTCGGGCGTGTCGCGCACCGTGTGTCTCGAACTGATACCGGACGCCGCCGTCGGCGACTACGTGCTCGTCCACGTCGGATTCGCGCTCTCTCGCATCGATCCGTCCGAAGCGGCGCGTCTCGTCGAGCTCTTGGCGGAGCTCGAAGCCGAAGCGCGAGACGACCCAGGAACGAGGGTCAGCCATTGAAATACCTCGACGAATATCGGGACGCCGGGCTCGCGGAGAAGCTCGTCGCGGCCATTCGTCGCGAAGCCCGCAGGCCGTGGACGCTGATGGAGGTGTGCGGCGGACAGACGCACAGCATCGTGCGATTCGGCATCGACGCGTTGCTCCCGGAGTCGATCGAGCTCGTGCACGGACCGGGTTGTCCCGTGTGCGTGACGCCGCTCGAGGTGCTCGACCGCGCGCACGCCATCGCGCGCACTCGCGGCGTCATCTTCTGTTCCTTCGGAGACATGCTGCGCGTTCCCGGTTCGGAAGGCGACCTCCTGCGCGCCAAAGCGGAAGGCGCCGACGTGCGCGTCGTTTACTCGCCGCTCGACGCGCTCGCGCTCGCCCGCAAGAACCCGACGCGTGAGGTCGTCTTCTTCGCGGTCGGATTCGAAACCACGGCACCCGCGAACGCGCTTGCCGTAAAGCTCGCGCGCGCCCGCGGGCTCAAGAACTTCAGCGTGCTCGTTTCGCACGTGCTCGTACCGCCCGCCGTGCGCTCGATCTTCACCGCGCCCGACAACCGCGTCGAAGCGCTGCTCGGCCCGGGCCACGTGTGTACGGTCGTCGGCACGACGGACTACGAGCGTCTTGCCGCGGAGGTCCGCGTTCCCGTGGTGATTACCGGCTTCGAGCC
>DASUTR010000048.1:0-5062 GCA_036374535.1 Polyangiaceae bacterium | reverse complement strand
GACGGTGACCCCACGGACGTCGGAGACGGCGGCTCGAGCGGTACCGGCAATCGTGGCGGCACGTCGCCAACCGGAGGGCGTGGCGGTTCGACGGGAGGCAGTGACACAGGCGGCCGCGCCGGACAAGGCGGCATGACCGGTGGCAGTGCAGGGTCGGCGGGAAGCGGAGGGTCGGCGGGGAGCTCCGGCATGGGAGGCGAAGGCGGCGAAGGCGGACAGGACGGCGAAGGCGGCGAAGGCGGACAGGGCGGCGAGCCCGCGGTCGTCCTCTATGATTTCGAAAGCGGCGTTCAGGGTTGGAACACGGCGACGGCTGGCGCCAGCGTCGCGCAGTCGACCGATCAGCACGTCGACGGCTCGAGCTCGCTCAAGATCACGCACGGCGTGCTCGACAATTCGAGCGTGACCGTCCAGGTGAGCGGCGCTCCGGTGTGGCCCGGTACCGTCATTACGTTCAACGCCTTCTTGCCGGCTGGCCTCGACACCACCGGCGGCACCTACTTTCAGGCCTTCTCGCAGGGCAACAACTACATCGTCAACTTCGATACGTCGGGCAACTCTTCACGCACCGCCATGCCCGGAGGACTCACGACCTGGACGTACACGGTACCGAACGTGTTCCCCGGCGGACTTCAGGTGCTCGGCTTTCAGTTGGGCGACAACTCGGGTGGAACGACGATCGCGGCCGGCGACGTGTACATCGACTCGATCACGGCGACCGGCGGCGTCCCGAATTGTGCGATCGCCACGCCGGCAGGCCTGCACGACTTCGAAACGTCACCCCTCGACGGCAACGTCTACAAGGTGGACGGCACGCTGACGACGATCGCGCAGGCGACGGATCGATTCTTCATGGGATCGGGGTCGATGAAGGTCTCGTTCGCCGGCCTGCCCGCGCCGGCGGGTACGGAGCCGACGAAGCGCATCGTCTACATCGACAAGCCCAACGTGTACTGCGGCCAAACCATGACGGTGCACGTGTTCCTTCCGACGGGAAGCGACGGGATGACGTTCCAGGTTTTCGCGCAGTACAATAACTACGGAAGCTTCACCGGTACGGGCGCGCGAACCGTCACGCGAAACGCGTGGAACACGGCAACATTTACGATTCCGACCGTAGGCCCCGGCGGGATCCAGCGCGTGGGTCTCGAGTTCATGTACAGCGGCTCCGCGGCGTTCACGGGGGATGTCTGGGTGGATGCGATTGGTTGGTAGTCGAGATGAAAGGCAACGTCATGCAACTCGGGAAGACCACGCGCTCGTTTCTCGCGCTGACCGCCACCGGGATCTTTTTCGCAACCGCGTGCGGCGATGGCGATGACAACGGCATGGACGTGAAGGACGACGGCGTCACCGGAGGCGCCTCCGGAACTTCGACGGGCGGTACTTCCGGCACTTCGGGCAACGACACCGGAGGCACCTCGGGAACGTCGGGCGCGAGGGGCGGGACCAGCGGAGCGACGGGAGGCGGCACGGGCGGTATGGCCAGCGGCGGCACGAGCGGAGCGGCAGGCGCGGGCGGGATGAGCGGCAGGGCCGGTGGAGGCGCGGGTGGAAAGGCCGGCGCGGGCGGGATGGGCGGAAAGGCAGGGGGCGGTGCAGGCGGAAAGGCCGGCGCGGGCGGGATGGCGGGTGGTGGCATGGCCGGCAAGGCAGGCGGTGGCATGGCCGGCGGCGGAATGGCTGGCGCGGGCGCAGGCGGAATGGCCGGCGGTGGAATGGCTGGTGCGGGTGCGGGCGGGATGGCAGGCGCAGGCGCGGGTGGAATGCCTGGCGGCGGAATGGGCGGCATGGCGCCGACGATGCTCTACGGCTTCGAAAGCGGAGTTCAGGCCTGGGGCGGGAACACGTCACAGTCGACGACTCAGGTGAAGGACGGCGCGTATTCGCTCGCGTTCGCGCACCCCGCTCTCGACGGCACGAACAGCAGCGTGCAGGTGGACAATCCGCCGCTTTGGCCCGGCACCGTCATCACGGTCAACGCCTGGCTCCCCGCCGGACTCGATACGACGGGTGGCACGTATTTCCAGATGTTCACGGCCTACAACAACTTCTCGGGCTTCGACAACGCGGGGAATAGCCAGCGCACGGCGCAGTCCGGAGCGTGGACGACGTGGCAGTACACCGTCCCGAACACCTTCCCGGGCGGCATTCAGCGGCTCGGCTTTCAGATCGGCGACAACTCGGGCGGCACGACGATACCCGCGGGTAGCATCTACATCGACTCGATCACGGCGACCGGCGGCGTCGCAAACTGTGCGATCGCGACTCCCACGGCTCTCCACGATTTCGAGACGGCGCTGCCGGCCGACACCTACTTGGTCGACGGCGGCGGAAACGTGACTGTCTCGCAATCGACCGACCGCTTCTTCGGAACGGGCACAGGCTCGCTGAAGGTCTCGTTCGTCGACCTTCCGGCAGCACCGTCGACCAGCGAGCCGACCAAGCGCTTCATCTACATCGACAAACCGAACGTCTACTGCGGGCAGGCGATGACGTTCCACGTCTGGCTCCCGACCGGAAGCGAGGCGCTGGGCGCCCAGGTGCTCTCCGTGTTCAACTGGTACTCGGGATTCGCCGGCACCGGCAACCTCACGGTGACGCGCGGCGACTGGACCACCGGGACCCTCACCATCCCGACGACCGTCGACTACCGCGGCATCCAGCGCGTCGGCATCGAATTCAGCTACACCGGGACGGGCCCGTTCACGGGCGACGCTTACATCGACCAGATCGCCTGGTAACGTCCGTTTTTTTACACGCCAAACGAGAGTGCGCACGATGAACCACAAGTCGATCGCTCGATGCAGTTCCACTTTCATGTGTGTGTTGATTGCCGGGGGTGCGATCGCACAAGAGGCGGCGCCGGCGGCCGGCGCTTCCGCGTCGGCATCGCTCGGGAGCGATACGAACGCGAGCGCCGACGCCAGCGCCCCCGAGGACGGCGCGACGCTCGAGCCAGAGCCGATGCAGTTCGAGCTCGGTCTCGCGGCGGGCCTCATGATTCCGGCGAAGGATCACAATCTTCGCGCCGACAACGCGGTTCAGCACGAATACACGATCGCTCCCGAGGTCGCGCTTCGCGCGAGCTTTTTGCCCGTGAAGTACCTCGGCGCCGAATTCGAGACTGCGTGGATGTTCTCGACGACGGCCGGGGACGACATGGCAAACCTGTTCGCCGTGCGTGCACACGGCATCTTGCAAGTGCCGATCGGGAGCGTCACGCCCTTCCTCGTCGTCGGCGGCGGCGCACTCGGCGCCGGCAGCGGAACCATGGGAACCGACACCGATCCGGCGCTGCATTTCGGCCTCGGCGCCAAGCTCATGCTCAGCAAAGGCATCGGCTTGCGTCTCGATGTTCGCGACACGATGCATCAGAAGTTCGACGGCGAGCAGGACGAGCTCACGCACTCGCCCGAGGGGCTCTTGAGCCTCATGTTCGCGCTCCACGTGCTTCACGAGAAGGAGAAGGTGCCGCTGCCGCCGCCCGATAGCGACGGCGACGGCATTCTCGACAAGACCGACAAGTGCCCGAAGGACGCGGGCCTCGCCCCCGACGGCTGCCCCGACAAGGACACCGACGGCGACACGGTCATGGACTCGAAGGACGCTTGCCCGACGGAAGCCGGGCCGGTGGCAAGCTGCGGCTGCGTGCCGAAAGACGGCGACCAGGACGGCGTGCCGGACGACTTCGACAAGTGTCCCACCGAAGCCGGCACCATCAACGGCTGCCCGGATCCCGACCCCGATCGCGATGGCGTCAACGTCCCGAACGACAAGTGCCCCGACAAGGCCGAAATCAAGAACGGCTTCGACGATGACGACGGCTGCCCCGACGAGATCCCGGAGAAGATCAAGAAGTTTACGGGCGTCATCAAGGGCATCGAGTTCGACACCGGCAAGGACACGATCCGTCGCGTCTCCGAGCCGGTCCTCGAGAACGCGCTCCTCGTTCTGAACGAGTTCCCGAAGACGCGTATCGAGATTTCGGGGCACTCGGACACCACCGGAGCGCGCGATTTCAACGTCGAGCTCTCGAAGAAGCGTGCCGACGCGGTCAAGGCCTGGTTCGTCAACAAGGGTGTCGACGAGAAGCGCATCGAGACGCGCGGCGCCGGCCCCGACGAGCCCATCGCCGACAACAAGACTGCGGCGGGCAAGCAGAAGAACCGGCGCATCGAATTCAAGCTGCTCCAGTAGCTCCGACTTGGCCCCCGCACTTCTAGAGCACCGACGCGCGCTGCGATCGGGCACGCGTCGCGGCCGCCAAGCGCTGCGCTGACAAAAACGAAACGCCCCGCAGCGTTCACTGCGAGGCGTTTTGCACTTCCGAAGATGCGAAGCGTTACTTCCGGGCCGCCGCTTCCTTCGCGAACTGCTCGCGGTATTAGCCTGCTCCCCCGCATGGGTGCGTCGCTGCACGCCCGTCCGTGCTCGCTTCGCTGCGCGCGGCCGGGGGCCCTCTTACGCCGGCTTCGCCGGGCGTGAGGGTCCCGTACGCGTGATGCGCCGCCGCGCGCCGTAGGCGAGACTTACCAGCAGCGAGCCTGGCGCGAACCTTCGAGCCCTGAGTTGCGCTAAAGTCCGGCGCCTCCCCGTGCGACTCAGAAGCTTCACCCCCGTGCTCGCGGTGACCGTCGCGACCGCGATGTTTCCCTTGGCGTGTGGCGAGGACGACAGGACGTCTCCCGGCGACGACGGCGCGAGTGGAGCCGGGGCGCAGACCGGCGGGAGCGCTGCGACGGGAGGCGGGCCCGGGGGCGAAGGCGGCGCGACAGGCGGCAACGTGACGACCGGGGGAACGGGCGGAAGCGCGACCGGCGGCAACGTGACCGGGGGGAATTCGACGGGCGGTCGCGCGGGGAGTTCGAGCGGTGGTCGCGCCGGGAACTCGACGGGCGACGCCGGCGAAACGAGCGGCGGCGAAGGCGGAGCGTCCGGCGCATCGGACGGCATCGGAGGCGCGTCGGACGGGGGCGAAGGCGGCGAAGGCTGGTACGACGAATCGCTCGAGCGCGCGAAGCGCATCTGCAAGAAGACCGAGCCGCTCGGCTGCGAAGAG
>DASUTR010000047.1:0-2138 GCA_036374535.1 Polyangiaceae bacterium | reverse complement strand
GACCAGGAGATGACGGAGGACATCGTGCGTAGCCTGCGCGTCGACCCGTACGTCGGTGGCGCACCGCTACGGGTGTCGGTGAAAGGCGGAATTGCGCGTCTCTCTGGCGTTGTCCAAAGCATGTTCGAAAGGCGGCGCGCGGCCGAGCGAGCCATGGTCGCGGGCGTTGTCGACGTTGACGACGCCGCGGTGCGAGTCCTCCCCGAAAGCGTTCCGTCGTCGGCATACACAAGGCCACCAGCGTCCGATCGCGAGATAGAGTTGGCAGTGCGAGACGCGTTGCGCGCCGATCCGCGCGTTTCGGAACGAAGCATCGACCTTCGAGTGGATTACGGGGTGGTCACGTTGACGGGGTCGGTACGTACCCTTGCGCAGAAGCTTGCCGCCGCCGAGGATGCCCGGAACGCCGTCGGTACGTGGGGCGTGGTGAACCATCTCGCGGTTCGACCCGAGGGGGGGACTCCGATTCGGGATCTCGAGCAACGGATTATCGCAAGGCTACGCGGTCACCCGTCGGTGAATGCGGACAGAATTCGCCCGACCGTAGACGGCGGCAACGTCACGCTGACGGGTGAGGTCTCGAGCGTCTTCGAGCGAACCGCCGCCGAACGGGCCGTCGCCGCCCTTCCGGGCGTGACCCGCATCGAGAACGGTTTGACGATCCGAACGAGCAGCGAGAACCAGCGCAGCGACGCCGAAATCGAATCTGACATCGAACGCGAGCTGTCGTGGGATCCTCGCGTGGGGGACGCGACAATCGCGGTAACCGTCGAGAACGGTATCGTCACGCTGCGAGGGGAAGTGCCCACGGCGGAGGTTTACGGCGCCGTACTCGAGACTGCGTTTCGAGCTCGACCACGCGGGCTCGTGGATCAGCTTCGGCAACGGCACCCGCGGTTTCTTTACTCGCAATGACCATCGCCGTTCGCGACGTTCCAGTGCTGCACGTGGACTACCTAACGGAGAAAACGTCGAGCGGATCAATTGCGAGCGACGCGAACCGCCTTCGATGCGAGTCCCATCACCGGGTGGGTTTGGTGTTTTGGGGTCGTCGCGTGCGTGGCGAAACGCGGAGGCACGCCGTGGCGTCGAACTTCGAGCACGTCGCCGTCGACCGCGCGATTCGTGAGCGCCAGCACGGCAGCGACGAAGTGCTTGGCGGCTTCGGCGACCGGTGCCGTGCCGTGGGAGCATGAACGAGATGTGCGCTCCGAAGCAGGCGCGGAAAAAACTGCTGCCGAGATCGGGCATCTCGGCGAAGCGGCCGGTGCCGCGCTTCATTCGCTCGCCGCGCTGCGGACGTCTGCGGAGTGTTTCCGCTTTCGAGGTTCTAGACGATGACGTGTGCTACTACCTTCGAAGATGGCCACCAAGTCTCAGATCTTCCGAGCACAGCAAGCGCGCGAAGCCCAGCCGTCGAAACAGAAGAAGCCACGCCGTGAGCGGCGCGACTCGCCCGTCGATACCTCGTTGCCCGGCGTGAGCGCGACCGATCGCAGCGTCGGCGGGGGCCGGAGTGGTTCGCGGAACGTCTCCGCGCGTGCCGGACGAAAGGGTGGCGCGAAGCTGGAAGACTCGGCGACCGGGAGGCCGTCCCGCAAGTCGAGCCGAAAGAGCGCGGGACGAATCAAAGCAGCCACGAATCTGGAACGTCGTGCAATACGCAAGGCGTCCTCTCCGCAGACGAGGGCGGCGCGGGTCAAGACTCGCGTGAGGTAGTCGGTTCTCTTTCAGCGAGGTGCTGCTCGCGAATCGCACGAAGCCGGAGCGAGAGCTCATCGAGGCTGCGGTCAACCACCAAGGACGATATCGACTCGCCGATCTTTCGACCATCCGGTCTCTTCGGTACCGGAGGCGTCGTCTTCGCCCCGCGACGTCGTCGCGATCGTCGTTGCCGTCAGGCCGGCTTCCACGACGGCGGACTTGACGCTGTCGGCACGCCTCTGCCCTAGGACATGGTTGTACTCTTCGTCCCCGCGCGGGTCGGCATGGCCGACGAGCCGCATCTCACGTCCTTTCAGGGGTCCGGTCATGAAGCAGTCCGCGAGTTTCTTCAAGATCGCGCGATCCTGAGCGCGAACGTTCGCCGAATCGAACGCGAAGAATGCTTCGACCTCGGAGATACCGCACGCGCTTCT
>DASUTR010000046.1:0-6090 GCA_036374535.1 Polyangiaceae bacterium | reverse complement strand
CTGCACCGACGAACCGTCGCCCGGCGACGGCTCCGGAGGGAGCTCGGGCTCGGCGAACGGCGGCACCGCGACGGGCGGCGCAGCGCCGAGCGGCGGAGTGAGCGGCAGCGCGAGCGGCGGGACGCCGTCGGGCGGCACCGCGGGTACGTCGGGCGGTTCGGGCACCGCGAACGGCGGAAGCGCGCCGGGCGGCGCCGGCGGAGCCGCGGTGTCCGGCAGCGGTGGCGCAGCGCCGAGCGGCGGCGCGAGCGGCGCTGCGAGTGGTGCTGGTGGAACGATCACGGCAGGCACGAGCGGCGCGGCGGGAGCCGGCGGGAGCGCGGGCTCCGCCGGCAAGGGCGGCAGCGCCGGCAGCGTTACGGGGGGAAGCGGCGGCACCGGGGGAAGCGCGAGCGGCAAGTCGGGCCTCCCCGTGCCGCCGGGCGCGGGCAACGTGCCGCGGCCTTCCGGCACGCCGGGCGGTCTCACCGTCGTCGACTGGGCCGGATTCAAGTCGGCCGTTTCGTACACGTTCGACGACTCGCTCACGTCGCAAACCCAAAACTACGCGACGTTGAACGCGACGGGCGTGCGCATGACGTTCTACATCGTGAGCGGCAACAACGCGATGAGCGCCGTCTGGAGCATGGCGGCGCGCGACGGGCACGAAATCGCGAACCACACGGCGCACCACTGCCACGACAACGGCACGGGCTGCTCGTGGGGCACCTACGCCGGCAGCCTCGCGAACGAGCTCACCCAGTGTACGAATCACATCACGCAGACCTTCGGCGTGAGCGGCGTCTACACGATGGCCGCGCCGTTCGGCGACCCCGGCTGGGCGACGCCGGCGCAAACGCAGTTCTTCATCAACCGCGGCGTCGCGGGCGGACAGATCGCGCCGAACGACGCCACGAATCCCTTCTCGCTTCCGTGTCACGTCGCGGCGATGAACGAGACGGCGGCGAACGGCTTCAACCCCACGATCGATTCGTCGCGCAACGCGGGACGCTGGCAGATCCTCCTCTTGCACTCGCTCGGCGGAGATGGGGGCTATAATCCGGTCGCCACGACCGAAGTCATCTCGAGCATCAACCACGCAAAGTCGTTCGGCGACGTCTGGATCGACAGCGTCGTGAACATCGGGGCTTACTGGCGCGCCCAGAAGGTCCTCTCCACCGTCACCCCGACGACTTCGGGAACCGATCGAACCTGGACGTGGACCCTTCCCGCGCACTTCCCGCCCGGAAAGTACCTGCGCGTGCGCGTCGACGGCGGCACGCTCGTGCAGGGCGGAACGGCGCTCACGTGGGACGGGCACGGCTACTATGAGATAGCGCTCGACGCGGGCTCGGTCACGCTTTCACCGTGAGCTTTCGCCGCTGCGCGCGTGCGTTAGAAAATGTGCCTCCGGCGAAATCAAAACGCGCGTGAGCGGGAATCTCCGATTACCCGCGAGTCTTGGCGATCGGCTGAGCGACCGCGTTCGAGCTTGCTGCTCGCCGCGCTCGCCGTCCTGACCCTCGCGTGCTCGAAGTCCCCGGCTTCCGACGGCAGCGCGAACGGCGACCCCGAAACGAAGCAGTGGGTCGGAACATGGGCGACCTCCCAGCAGCTCACGGAGCCGAGCAATCTGCCGCCGGCACCCGGCTTGTGGGGCAATACTCTCCGCCAGGTCGTTCACGTCTCGATCGGCGGCGAGCGCATCCGCGTGCGCTTCTCGAACCAGTACGGCTACCGCCCGCTCACGCTCGACGCCGTGCACGTCGCGGCGTCGGCCGGCGCCGGGACGATCGACCCGAGCACGGGCGTTTCGCT
The DNA here is from genome assembly GCA_036374535.1 of Polyangiaceae bacterium. GTDB lineage: Bacteria > Myxococcota_A > Polyangia > Polyangiales > Polyangiaceae > PMG-095. The sequence continues at coordinate 4,293 of DASUTR010000046.1, read as the reverse complement.
CACGTTTTCCGGCTCGCCGTCGGTGACGATCGAACCCGGCGCCACGACCCTTTCCGACCCGTTCGACTTCGAGCTCGCGCCGCTGTCGGACGTCGCCGTCAGCGCCGTCGTCGGCGACACGCAGAACGATCACACCGGTCACCCCGGCTCGCGGGCGACGTCGTACATCGCGAGCGGCGACGCGGCGACGGAAGCGAACCTGCCCTCCCCCGTCACGACGGAGCACTGGTACCTGCTCGCCGGCATCGACGTGCTCGCGAACGCCGGAGCGCGCGCCGTCGTCGCGTTCGGCGATTCGATCACCGACGGTCGCGGCTCGACGACGAACGGCAACGACCGCTGGCCGGACGCGCTCGCGCGACGGCTGCAGGCGAACGCCGCGACCGCCGGCGTCGCCGTGTTGAACCACGGTATCGGCGGCAACGCCGTGCTCTCGGGCGGACTCGGACCCACGGCCCTCGAGCGCTTCGAGCGCGACGTGCTCGAACAGGACGGCGTGCGCTGGCTCGTCGTGCTGCACGGTGTGAACGACATCGGCGCAAGCACCGACGCGAGCGTCGCCGAGCGCCTGATCGACGCGTACGGAACCTTCGTCGGTCGCGCGCGCGAACGCGACATTCTCGTCTACGGCGTACCCATCTTGCCGTTCGGCGGGTCCCAATACGCCAGCACCGAGCACGAGGCGGCGCGCCAGGCCGTGAACGAATGGATCCGCACGAGCGGTCGCTTCGACGCGGTGCTCGACCTCGACGAAGCCCTGCGTAGCCCGAACACTCCCGAGAATCTCGCCGCCACCTACGACAGCGGCGACCATTTGCATCCGAACGCCTCGGGATATCGCAAAATGGCCGAGTCGATCGATCTCGCGCTATTTACCGAGTGACGCGCGCCGCCGCTCGTCTCCGCGTCTCGGGCAAGATCGCTCGCTCTTTCGGGCTACCAGGAGAGCGGGCTTGCCTCGAGCGCGACGCTCGCGAGCAGGAACGGCCGGCCCCACGACGCCGCCGCGCGCTCGCCGAAAACCACTTCGACTTCCGGCACGCTGACGCCGAGGGCGACTCCCGCGCGAAGCGCGAACGCGGCGCCCAGAGTGACGCGCAACGCGGAGCGCGCCTCGGGAGCGAAGCTCGTGACGGTATCGCTTCGTCCTTCGAAGCCCTGCTCGGCATCGCCGGACATGGTCGTGACCGCGGCAGCGGCGCCGAGCCCGGAGCGGATCCCTCCGAACGAAAAGCGCGCCCACTCGAGCTCGAGCGTCCCGCCCGCCATCCACGTCGCGACGCGGGCTTCGCCCTCGGGTCCGGCGAGCGAACGCGTCGCGAGCGGCATGACGCCGGTCGCACCGAAGGAAATCCACGACGCGAGCTCGATGCGCGCGCCGCCTTCGACCACCGGCACGGGGTCGAGGCCGCCGGCACTCACGAGAACGCCGGGACCGACATCGAGCCAGAGCCGCCCGTCGTCGCGGCGCGCGGCGGGCCGCGCAGGAGCGGGCGGCGTTTCCGCCCGGGCGGGTGCGGCGGGGCGCGGAGGGTTTGCGACGGGCGGCAGCAGCGGCTCGTCGTGCGCGCGCTCGATTCGAAGCCCGCGCGCTCGCAGCGCTTCGACGACGCGGAGGGCGAGCACCGATTCGCTGCGTCGTTCCCCCGAAGCGTCGAGCGCTTCTTCCACCGCGCCGTCCGGGCCGAGCACCCAGAGCTCGATGACGCCGCGCCGAGCTTCGACGCGCACGGCCGCGCTCGCTCGCTCGCGCTCGGCGATGCCGGCGAGCGTCCCGGCGTCGCGTTCGTCGAACGGCACGTCGACCACGCGCCAGTCCGTGCCCTCGAGCTCGGCGCGCAGATGGACGATGACGCCGCCGTCCCCCGGCGTCCGCGCGAGCACGATGAGCCGCTCGGCTCCGGAGCTCGCAGCGTTCGCGCCGGTCGCGGCGGGCGCGAGCGGCGGCGGAGCGGCGGAGCTCGGGGGCGCGGGCTCGGCAGGCGCGGCGGCCGACACCGTCAGGACGAACAGGCTCGCACGAGCGCTACGGCGAAGACGCGACGCGCGACGCGAGCTCTGCATGCGGGCCCGAGGGATATTCCCGCAGGTAACGAGCGGCAACGTCTCGAGCACCGGCGAGATCCTTCGCGCGATAGCGGGCTTCGAGCAAGCGGCCGAGCGCTTCGCGCGCCATCGACCCCGCCGGGCGCTCGCGCAGGTACGTTTCGAACCAGCCGGCCGCCTTGCGGTACGAGCGGTACCCGTCGAATTCGAGGCGTCCGAGCGTGAACGCGGCGAGCGCTGCGTCGGCGGTTCCGGGAAAGCGCTCGCGCAGGGTGACGAGCGCGTGCTCGGCGCGACGCGGTGCGCCCGCGAGCCGCGCCACGTCGGCGAGCGTTCCGAGTGTTTCGGCATTCGCTCGCGCGCACTCGGCTTCGAAACCGAGCTCCGAGACCGCGGCGAACGCCTCCCGATGCGCGCCCGACGCGGCGAGCGCGCGCCAGCTCGGCGCCGCGCTCGTAGCCGCGCTCGGCACGGGTGCGCGCTCCGGCGTAGCGGCGGCGGGGGCGGCGGGGGCGGCGGCGATGGGCGCTGCGGCGGCCGGCGCGGCGGGCGGCGGCAAGGGTGCGGCGGGCGCGGCTTCGCTCGGTTCCGCGGGTTTCGCGGTTTCCTCCGGCCGAGGCCGGCCGTACCGCACGTCGACCACCGGCGTCTTGCACGACGCCCTCACGCTTTGTCCCGCGGCGAGCAGCCGACCCTTGCCGAAGGCACACCCCTGGATCTCGACTTGTCCCTCCTCGAGGTAGAGCTCGAACGAATCGCTTTCCGGTGCGTAGCCTAGCTCGAAGCGTGTGCCCGTCACGTGCACGGCGAAGGGGCCCGCAACGAGCGTGTAGTCCGTCGAGCGCTGCGGGAGCACGTGGACGCGCAGCTTGCCGCTCCCGAGCTCGACGCGAGCGCCGTTCCGTCCGAGCTCCACGAGGCGCGCTTTGGCGCGCGGTTCGAGCTCGAAGCGTGAGCCGTCCGAGAACTCGAGGGGCAGCGGTTTCGAGTCGGGCGCGCCGAGCCACGCGCCGACGAGCGCCGTTTCCGCCGACGTCCCCACGCGCACGCGAAGCGCCGAGTTCGGCACGAGCACGGCGAGCGCGACGCCGGCCGTCACGAAGGCGGCCGCGAACGCGAGCGCGAAAGCGCGTCGAGCGGGAGCTCTCTTCTTCGAGGGGGCGGCGAAGCGCTGCGCGAGCCGGTCGCCGAGACGCGAGCGGGCGCGGAGCGCGTCTTGTTCGTCGGCGACGCGCCGGAAAAGCCTTTCGAGTGATGTCACGAGCGCGTGCCTTCCGGTTCGAGCCAGGGCGAAAGGATGTCGCTCTGCTTCGCGAGCTCGAGGAATTGCCGCTCGGCCCGCGCAATGCGGCGCTTCGCCGTCGCGAGCGAGACCTCGGTGACCTCGGCGACGGACTTGAGATCCATACCGTCCACCGCACGAAGCGTGAACGCGATGCGATCGTCGACGGGCAGCCCGGCGAGGATGCGGTAGGTCGTGCGCAAGGCTTCGGTCACTTCGAGCGACGCGGCCGCGGCCTCACGCTCCGGGAGCTCGGCGGGGGCGAAGCTTGCGACGAAGCGCCAGCGCGTGCGGCGCCGAATGAGCCGCCGCGCCTTGCGGATGGCGATGCTGATGAGGAAGCTCCGGAGCGAGCTTGGCTGCCGCAGTCGGTCGAACGCCACGAACGCCGCCACGAACACGTCGTGCGCGAGATCCTCGATCTCCGAATCGGGGCCGAGAACGCGGTAGAGCACGCGCTCCACGTCCGGCGTGCAGCGCCTCACGATTTCGGCGCGAGCGTCGTCCCGTCCCGCCCGGAGCGCGGCAACGAGCCCGGCGTCGGATTCGGGCAGCGGCAGATGCAGCAGCTGTCCCTCGACGCCGGAGTCCGGCGCTCGCGATGGGGGCGCATTGTGGTTCGGGACCATGGCGGGGAGCTCCGCTGCATCAAGCAGTTCCCCGGCATCGTCGCGGCGGCTCATCAGTCCACCGAGCCCGCCAAATCGATCGTCCACAAGTCCCCGAAATGCCCGATTCCCACGGAGTCGAAGCGTGCATCGACGAGATTTTCGCACTCGGTGCCGCCGGCAGCGAGCAGAGCGGCGATCGCGCGATACGCCGCGGTCGACTCCCCGTCCCCGGGGTCGCGGGCGATGGATTCGCCCGTCGGTCCGACCACCACGTACCCGGCCTTGCGCATGCGATCCTCGGGACCGAGCCCCTCGGGGTTTTCGTGAGCGAAAAACTCACGCTCGACCATGTCG
>DASUTR010000045.1:0-3898 GCA_036374535.1 Polyangiaceae bacterium | reverse complement strand
CATCGCGGCCCGTCACCCCGAGGCAACGGCGCTCATTTCGCAGAGCGAGGCGCGCTGGATCGCGCCGGACGTCGAGCTTTCGAACGAGAGCCAGCGGGCGTCGAGTGTTTTCCGGCGCTTCGTACGTTTCGTGGACAACCGCACGGCGCTCGCGGTCCTGGTGACGCTGTGGGTGGGCGCGAACGCGGCGCTCTTTCTGCTCGCCGTCCTCGAGTATCGCGCGCAGGGCCAGAACGAGCTCGTTCAGCTCGCCCGCGGCTGCGGAGCGTGTATCAATCTGAACGGCGCGCTCATCGCGCTCACGATGGCGCGGCGAAGTCTCACCTTCGCGCGGCGCACACCGCTCCTACGCCTACTGCCGCTCGATGATTCCGTCGCCATCCATCGCTGGCTCGGCGGCTGGTTGTTCGCTCTAGCGCTCGTGCACACGGCGGCGCATGGCGCGAATTGGGCGCTGACGGCGCCGAGCTTCTGGCAAGCGGTCACGCGGGGCAGCGCGGGCTTCACGGGGCTCGCCTTGCTGCTCGTCTTCGCCGTGATGTGGGCGTTCTCACGCAAGCGTGTGCGGGCATCCGGCCGTTTCGAGCTCTTCTACTGGACGCACCTGCTCTACGTTGCTTGGTTCGCGCTCGCGCTCTTTCACGGTCCGGTGTTCTGGCTCTGGGCGGGGGTTCCTCTCGCCGTCTTCGCCGCCGACCGCCTGCTGCGCGTTTCGCGCAGCGTCACGGAGACCGAAGTGCTCGACTGCACTCCCCTCGCCTCGGGCGTTACGAAGCTCACGCTCGCAAAGCCGCCGGACTTCACGCACCGCGCAGGAGACTACGCTTACCTGAAGCTCCCGTCCGTCGCGCCACACGAATGGCACCCCTTCACGATCAGCAGCGCTCCGGAGCAACGACACCTCACGTTTCACGTGCGGAGTCTCGGAAACTTCACGAAGGCGCTTCACGAGCTCGCTCGTGAACGAAGCCGTCTCGACGCTCCGCCGAGCTTGACGGCCCAAATCGACGGAGCGTTCGGCACCGCAAGCCAGCGTATCTTCGAGTCGCGCCATGTCGTGCTGATCGGTGCCGGCATCGGCGTGACGCCGTTTGCGAGCGTGCTCGAAAGCATCGTACTTCGGGGTCTAGCCGGCCAGGATGCACTCGAAAAGGTGTGCTTTTATTGGCTGAATCGCGACGCCGTCTCGTTCGAGTGGTTCGCGAAGCTCTTGGCTCGCCTCGAGCGCGATGCTCCGCCGGGACTCGTGGATATTCGCATCTTCATGACGGGCGGCCGCGGCAACGTCTCCGCCACCTTCCTGAACCTCGCGAGGCAGATTGCTCACGACCTCGGCGATGCCGATCTCGTCACCGGGCTCGCCACGATGACGCGCATGGGGGCGCCGGATTGGCGCGCCGAGCTCTCGGCGGTCGCCCGCGACTTTCCGGACGCGGAGGTCTTCTTCTGCGGGCCACCGGGACTCGCGCGCGCGGTACGCGGGGTCTCTTCCGACCTCGGGCTACCGTTCCATCAAGAGCAGTTCTGACGCCGGCGCGCGTTCGTGAGCTATTGCGGAAGCTCGGCGTCGAGAACGCCGCAGGTCCCGTCGGCGCAGACCGCCGAGAGGTTTTGCGGCACGGTGGGGACGCAACCGGCGCAACCGACGGGTGCGTCGCCGCAAACCCAAGAGTGAACGTCCGCGTCGGCGCTGACGGCGATGAACGACTGCCGCGACGCGAAGCAATTCTCGCAGCACTGAAGGCCGGCGCGGAAGCGGCAGTCGTCACTGGTTTCGCAGGTCACGAGCTCCGTGCGGCGCGCGTCGAACCCGACGCAGCGGCCAGCTCGACACGTCACGCCGAGCCACGGATTCTCGAGCGGCTGGCACGACACGCAATCGACGAGGCCGCAGCCCCTCGCCTGTTCTAGTTCGGCCATCCGGGATCTTGCGACGGCTATCGTATTGCCGAGGTCCGGCCGAACACATCCGCAGCAAGCGGCGGGAACCAACGTGCAGTCCGTCGGATATTCACAGGCGGCGAGGTCCTGCTCGCCGTGACCTCCGCAAGCCGCGTAGCACTCTTCCGCCGTTTCGAAGTTGTTGGCGTTGCCTCCGCAGCCGCCATAGACGAACGGGAGGCAAAGGCCGGTTGTCGGCTCGAAGGCCAAGCGACGTATGCTCCCGAGACACTCGCCTGGCTCCGGCGGCAGCGAGCAGTGCGAAGGCTCACCACCGGCTCCCCCCGAACCGCCGGTCGTGCCGCCACCCATCGCGCCGCCAGCGCCACCGGTCGCTCCGCCGCCGACACCGTTGCCACTCGTTCCGCTCGCGCCGCCGGTCAGGCTGCCGCCGGTGCCGCCGCTGGTCGTTCCGCCCGCGGAATTTCCTCCCACAGAGCTTCCGCTCGTGCCCGCGCCCGAGCCCCCGGTTCCGCCGGAGCCGCTCGCAGTCCCGCCCTTCCCGCCCTTCCCGCCGTGCTCGCGGTCGCCGGGGGCGGACTGGCCGCAGCTCGCGAGCAAACCCGCGACACAGACCACGAGGACGATTCCACCCAGCCGTCGACCAAGCATCGACACAGTTTGGAGCGGTCATGCCGTGCCAGCAAGCCAATCGGGGGGACGGAATCGTCACCCCGTGTTCGCCGGAAAATTCCCGCCCTGACGCGACGTGCCCTTCGCGTCAGTTGCGCTCGTAGAACGTGATCGAGACACCGCCGCCGCCCGTCCCGGGATCGGAGCTCACGTAGTCGTTCGAGTTCAGAAACGCGTACGCTCCGTCCGCCTTCGCCTCGAACAGCGGGACCAGCGCACCGAACGGCCCGCAGTTTCTGACGAGCACGAGCTCGCCGTCGTTCGAACGGAGCACGTAGCGCGCGTCGAGCGTGGTCGGCGAGCCGATCAGCTGATAATCGGCGCCGCCCGGCAGGATACTGCCGGTGAAGCGCCCCGTAACGGTCCCGCCGGTGATCGGAATGATATTGCGCGTGCCGCGCTTGCTCGCCCCAACGGACAGCGACGAACCGAGCGTCACGTTCTCGGTGAAGACGCTCGCGCCTCGCGGGCCGGTGGCCGTCGAGCAGTTCCAGGGTTGTTGCGGCTTGTCCGTCGGATCCGTAATCCGAACGCGCGGGTCGCCGTCCGTGACGTTGGCGACGTCGTAAACCTCGAGCCGCACGGTGTTGCTTGCGCCGTCGAGCACGCGGGTGCCCACGAATTTGCCCGTGTTGAGCCATGCCAAGGGCCGCGAATTCGCGACTTCGAAGTCCGGAACGATGCGGATCTCGCTCGCGCCGGGCGGCGCGACACCGCAGCTTCGCATGTAGATCAACGTACCGTCGCTCGCCCGCAGCACGTCGATCTGCTCGAGCTCGACCGAACCGTTCGAGAGCGTGAGCTCGAAATCGAACCCGCCCGTGAGAACCGTCGCTTGAACGCGCGAGCCGGTAACCATCCCGCCCGTGATGTCCACCACGCGCCGGCGACCGTAGCTCGTCATGCCGGCGTCGCGATTCATTCCGACTTGAAGCGTGGCGCTGAACACGAGCTCGCCCCGCGTCGGCGCTGGGATGCCGTTCGGCAGGCCGCAGGTCCACGACGGATCGGGAACGATCGTGCTTTGCGAGGAACTCGTGCCTCCTGCCGCGCCGCCTCCTGCCGCGCCGCCTCTTCCTCCGGCGCCGCCTGATCCGCCGCCGCCGAGCGATCCGCCGCTTCCACCCGGGGAAGCGCCCGCGGCGCCGCCGGACTCCCCTGCGCTGCCGCCCGTCGGTTCGCTCGTTCCCGCGGCGCCACCGGGGCTCGAGCCAGCGCTGTCGGCTCCGCCGGCGCCCGCGTTCGTGCTCCCGCCGGTCGCTCCAGCCGCCCCGCCCGTCGGCTGGACGCCACCCGTGCCGCTCGTTCCGCCCGTCGAGGTCGC